>DATNAI010000066.1:0-23395 GCA_035572875.1 Castellaniella sp.
CGGGTTGATCAATACGTGGAGCGCATTGGCCTCTTCGGAGACGTCGATGACGACGACACGTTCATGCACGTCGACCTGCGTCGCGGCCAGCCCCACCCCCGGGGCGGCATACATGGTCTCGGCCATGTCGCGAACGAGCTGGCGGATGCGATCGTCTACCTGACCGACCGGCGCGGCGATCTTATGAAGCCGTGCGTCCGGATATTTGAGAATGGGAAGCAAAGCCATGCGAAAGCCCAATTCAGTGAACCCTAAAGCTCTATGATAAAACAAGTTTGTGCCGATATTGCCCCGTTTCACCGACCGGCGACTGTGCCCCGTGGCACACTAATGCCATGGCCCTGACCCCTGACTTCCCCGAACAGCGCGCCTGGATCCGGCTGAACCTGGAACCCCGCCTGAAATCCGAGCACTTGCAACTCCTGCTGTCGGCATTCGGCATGCCTCAAAACATCTGTGCCGCCTCTACGGGCAGCCTCGCGCGGTATCTGACACCCGTACTGGCCGCGCGCCTGAGCCGCCCGCCTGACGAGGACCAGCAGGCCGCCATCGAGCGCACCCTGGACTGGCTGCAGGTCCCCGGGCACGCCCTGCTGACGCTGGCCGACCGGGACTCCTACCCCGCAACGCTGCTGGACCTGGCGGGCGACGCGCCCCCCGTGCTTTTTGCGCATGGCAACCTGGACCTTCTGCGGCGCCCCGCCATCGCCATCGTTGGGGCCCGCAGCGCCACGCACAGCGGCATCGACAATGCCCAGGACTTCGCGCAATACCTGGCGGAGCAGGGCTGGTGCATCCTCAGCGGCCTGGCCAGCGGCATCGACGCAGCGGCCCACCAAGGCGCGCTGCAGGCGGGTCCAAGCGGCGGTGGGACCATCGCCGTCCTGGGCACCGGCATCGATCGCGTCTACCCGATCTCCAACCGGGATCTGGCTCACCAGATCGCGGCAGGCGGTTTGCTGATCTCCGAGTTTCCGCTCGGCACCAAGGGGCTGCCATTGAACTTTCCCCGCCGCAACCGCCTGGTCGCCGCTCTGTCCCGCGGCGTGCTGGTGGTCGAAGCGGCCGAGCGCAGCGGCTCGCTGATCACCGCGCGTCTGGCCGGCAATCTGGGACGCGAGGTCTTCGCCATCCCGGGATCCATCCATTCGCCGCTGTCCCGCGGCTGCCACGCCCTCATCCGCCAGGGGGCGAAGCTGGTGGAATCGGGCCGGGACATTCTCGAAGAACTGCAACAGGGCACCCTGCCGGCCGTGCCGCCCCGGTCCGCGGTGGCCATGACGCCGCCGGACGGCCTGCCGGCAGAGGCCTTCGAGAAGCTTCTCGATGCCCTGGGCCACGACCCGAAGGGAGTGGATGCGCTGCAAAGCCGGACTGGCTGGGCAACCCCCGATCTGCTGAACAACCTGACCCTGATGGAACTGGCCGGCCAGATCGTGTGCCAGGCGGACGGGCGCTACCTGCGCCGGCGCTGACCAGAGCCTTGCAGCCGTGGATCGTCGGGAGCCGGTTCGTCCGGACGTATTGGCCGGACCCATGCGTTATGATGAACGGGACGCCCCGACGCTATCCGGAAGCTCCAGGGTCGTCTCCCCAGTCTCTCCAATTTCTAGGCATGATTCCCCATGGCTGAGCGCGTCAAAATCGTCGAGGTCGGGCCACGCGACGGCCTGCAGAATGAAAAACAATTTGTCGAAACCGCCATCAAGGTCGAACTGGTGGACCGGCTGTCATCGGCTGGCTTCGCCAACATTGAAGCCGCTGCGTTCGTGTCGCCGAAGTGGGTCCCTCAAATGGCCGACGGCCCTGAGGTCATGGCCGCCATCGAACGCCGCCCGGGGACTGTCTATTCGGCTTTGGTCCCGAACCTGCGGGGATTCGAAGCTGCGTTGGCGGCAGGCGTTGACGAAGTCGTGATTTTCGGCGCCGCCAGCGAGGCTTTCTCCCAACGCAACATCAACTGTTCGATCGCCGAATCGATCGAGCGCTTCGAACCCGTCGCGGCCGCTGCCAAGCAGGCCGGGTTGCGGCTGCGCGGCAGTATCAGTTGCTCGCTGGGCTGCCCCTACCAGGGGGAAGTGCCCGTCTCTGCCGTGGTGTCTGTCGCCGAACGGTTCCTGAAGCTGGGTTGCGACGAAATCGACGTCGCTGACACCATTGGGGTCGGGACGGCGGCGCGCGTCAAGCGCGTGATGCAGGCCGTGGGCCAGGTTGCGGATCTGCAAACCCAGGTCTCCGGGCACTTCCACGACACCTACGGGCAGGCGCTGGCCAACATACTGGCCAGCCTCGACTGCGGGGTGCGCATCTTCCATAGCTCGGTCGCGGGCCTGGGCGGATGCCCGTACGCCAAGGGCGCCACCGGCAACGTCGCCACCGAAGACGTACTGTATCTGCTCAAGGGCCAGGGGCTGGAGACGGGCGTGGATCTCGACGCCGTGGTGGACATCGGCCAATGGATCTCGCAACAGACCGGCCGGGCCACTTCGAGCCGGGCCGGACGCGCGCTGGCCCTGAAAAAACAGGGCTGAAGTCTCGTCCGCCGTGCGGCAACACCGACGTGACAGACAGGTGGGGCCGACAGAGGCCGGACGGCCGCAACGGGCGTGGCATCAGTGGATCGGCAGCGGATACATCAGTCCACCTTTGGTCCATAGGGCGTTGAGCCCGCGTTGAATCTTCAGCGGACTGCCCATGCCGACGTTGCGATCGAAGGATTCGCCGTAGTTGCCGACCTGTTTGACAATGCGGTAGGCCCATTGCTCATCCAGCCCCAGATTCTTGCCGGCGCTCCCCGTCACGCCCAGCAGCCGTTGGACATTCGGATTGGGACTCTTCAACTGGGCGTCCACATTGGCGGTGGTCACGCCCAATTCGTCGGCATTGATCATGGCCTGGAAGGACCACTTCACGATGTTGAGCCAGGCGTCATCGCCCTGTCGTACAAACGGTCCCAGCGGCTCCTTGGAAATGATCTCGGGCAGGATCACGTAGTCTTCCGGCTGAGTCAACTTGGAAATGCGGATCGAAGCCAGGCCCGATGCATCCGTCGTGAACACATCGCAGCGACCGGCCGCGTAGGCGTTCACGACCTCATTGAACTGCTCGATGACCACCGGTTTGTACTGCACGCCATTGGCGCGTGCCCAGTCCGCCATGTTCTGCTCGTTCGACGTGCCGGTCTGCATGCAGACCGTCGCGCCGTTGAGTTGCTTGGCCGACGTGATGCCCAGCGACTTGGACACCAGAAATCCCTGGCCGTCATAAAAATTGATGGCGGCATGGATGGCGCCCAGCGACGTGTCGCGGGACTCCGTCACGGTGGTGTTGCGCGCCAGCAGATCGATTTCACCCGACTGCAGCGCGGTAAAGCGCTGCTGCGCACTCAGCGGCACGATCTTCACTTTGGAGGCGTCCCCCAGCGCGGCCGCCGCCACCGCCCGGCACATATCCACGTCCAGGCCTTTCCACTCGCCCTTGGCATCCGGCGCCGAGAAACCGGCAAAGCCGGTCGTCACGCCGCAGCGTACCGCGCCCTGCTGCTTGACCAGGGCCAGGGTGTCGGCCCGAGCGGCCGGAACGCCGGCCGCGAGCGCCACCGCCAGGGTGGCTGCCGTTGTGAGTCCACGCATGATAGGTCTCCCCGAGTACATGTCGATGCACAAGCAAAAATAGTACGCCCGGGCGCCCGGCCATGTGCATCCCCCGGGACCATAAGCTCATGACCGGCAAGGCGGGATGGCCGAAAGGGCCCCCTCACTGGTACGTCCGCAGGTCCTCGATGACCTTGCCATCATTGGGCAGGCTGCCCGGCGGCACGGCCTCTACCGTGGCGCGCAGTTTGGTCTGGTCCCGGACGGTGCCGGCCACGGCAGAGGTATCCAGTGAAGGCTCCGCCTCGACCCGCAAGGTCATGACGTCGTGGCCGGCCTCGCCCGAGACGACGAGGCGGGCGCGATGGATGTCCGGATGCTGCGTGAGCACCCGGGCAATCTGTTCCGGATGCACGAACATCCCGCGCACCTTGGTGGCCTGATCCGCCCGCCCCATCCACCCGCGGATGCGCAGATTCGTGCGGCCGCATGGCGACTGGCCCGGCATCACGGCCGACAGATCTCCTGTACCGAACCGCAGCAACGGATAATCGGGATTCAGCGTGGTCACCACGACCTCGCCGACTTCGCCTGGGGGCACGGGCTGGCTGGTGCCCGGACGCACGATCTCCAGGATCTTGTCCTCGTTGACCACCAGGCCGCAACGGCCTTCCGTTTCAAAGGCCACCATTCCGAGGTCCGCGCTGCCGTACGCCTGGAATCCCTGGATGCCCCTGGCGTGAAACCAGCTCTGCAGCGAGGGCGGATAGGCTTCGCCCGAAAACAGCGCCCGCGTCAGCGCGGGCAGCGCCACGCCGATCTCGTCCGCGCGCTCCAGGATGATGCGCAGGAAACTGGGCGTTCCCGCATAGCACTGGGGCCTCAGGTCCGCCATGACGCGGACCTGTTGCTCGGTCTGCCCGACCCCGCCCGGAAACACCGTGCACCCCAGCGCATGGGCGGCGGTTTCCATCATCGATCCCGCTGGGGTGAAGTGGTAGGAAAAGCAGTTATGGACCAGCATGCCGGGCCGCACGCCTGCCGCATACAGCGCCCGGGCGAAGCCCCAGTAGTCGGGGCGGGCGCTTTCGGGCTCGTAGATCGGCCCGGGCGAAGCAAACACGCGCCGGGCAGTCCCCCACCCGACGGTGGAAAAACCGCCGAAGACGCGCTGCCGCTCGGATTCCGGGGAGCCATCCGAGGCGCCGATGCGCGCGGCATGCTGGTTCTGGAGGAGTTCGCCCTTGCGCAGCACCGGGACCTGCGCGAGGGCCTCGCGCGAGGTCAGCCCCGCCACGTCGACCTCCGCCAACTGCCGGGCGATTGCCGGGGCCTTGTCCCGGGCGGCCGCCAGTGCCGCGGGCAAGCGCCGGAACAGATCGGATTCCCGCTGATCAGCGGGCTGGGTTTCGCGTGTATCGAAATAGGCCTGCATGGTGTTTCATTCCCGGGTTCAAGCGAGCCAGCGCTTGCGGCGGCGATAGAACTTGGTGTCCCGGAAACTGGTGCGCCCGGCTCCCGACACCCCCAGATAGAATTCCTTGACGTCCTCGTTCTGCACGAGGCTCCGCGCGGCGCCATCCATCATGACCCGGCCGTTTTCCAGGATGTAGCCATAATCGGCATAGCGCAGCGCCACATTGGTGTTCTGCTCGGCCAACAGAAAGCTCACGCCTTCGCGCTGATTCAGGTCGCGGACGATCTCGAAAATTTCCTCGACGATCTGGGGCGCCAGCCCCATGGACGGCTCATCCAGCAGAATCATGCGCGGATCGGCCATGAGCGCCCGTCCGATGGCGGCCATCTGCTGCTCGCCGCCCGACGTATATCCCGCCTGGGTCCCGCGACGCTGTTTCAGGCGCGGAAAATATTTGTAGACGCGCTCCAGCGCCGCATCCAGTTCGGCACGCGACAGTCGTCGCGTGTAGGCGCCCGTCAGCAAATTTTCTTCGATGCTCAGGTGCGCGAAGCAGTGCCGGCCTTCCATGACCTGGACCACGCCGCGCTGGACGAGGTCGGCAGGCGACAACGCCTCGATCCGCTCTCCGCGATAATCGATGCTGCCCTTCGTGACCTCGCCGCGCTCGCCCCTGAGCAGGTTCGAGATGGCACGCAACGTCGTCGTCTTGCCGGCGCCATTGGCTCCAAGCAGCGCCACGATGCGGCCCTCGGGCACCGTGAGCGACACCCCCTTGAGCACCAGGATCACGTGGTTGTAGATCACCTCGATGCCATTGACGTTCAGCAACACATTGGCGTCCGCGGCCTGAGTGCCATTCATGACTTCATCTCCGTGAATGTCGTGCCCCGCTCGCCCGGCCCCGGGAATGCCGGTCCGCCGGACGGGGCACCGGGGCCGGACACACCGGCCCCGGTTGGATCAGCCTTCGGCCGCGCAATCGCGCGTGGAAAGCTTCTTCTCGGCGGCATACTTGTCGCCCAGCGACTTCACCAACGGCTGCACGTACTTGGGGTTGGACTGGTACCAGTCCGACACCACCTTGAACTTCTTGCCGTCCCACTCGATGATGCGGGCCCAATCCGTCCCCATGTGATTCTCGCAGGACGTCTTGACCGGCCGCATGAGCTTGGCAAAGCCCAGCTTCTCCAGACGGGCCTCATCGAGGTTCAGATGTTCGTATCCCCAGCGCACCTGTTCGGGAGTCATGTGCTTGCCCTTGCCGTATTTTTCCTGCGCCGTACGGATGGCCTCGACCTGCAACATCGAAATCATCATGCCGCGCGTATAGGCCAGCGACCCGAAGGACTTGCCGTCCTTGTCGGACCCCTGCCCCTTGTCGTAGACGTATTTCTTCATGTCTTCGTGCACGCGCCCATGCTCGGCGCTGTTCTGGATGGTGATGCCGTGATAGCCCTTGGCCGCCGCCCCCAGGTCTTGCACGTCGGTCTCCGAACTGGCCCACCAGATGCCATACATCTTGTCGCGCGGATAGCCCACGCCCTGAGCTTCGCGAATGGCCGTGGGCGTCATGATTCCGGCGCTCCAGAGCAGCACGAAATCCGGACGGTTCTTGCGTATCTGCAGCCACGTAGCCTTTTGTTCCACACCGGGCGCCGCGACCGGATAGAGCTGCAGGTCGAAGCCATTGGCCTTGGCACGCTCCTGCAACAGCGGGATGGGTTCCTTGCCGAAAGGCGAATCGTGATAGACGAGCGCAATCTTCTTGCCCTTCAGCTTGTCCTCGCCGCCCACACGCTTGGCAATGTCCTGGATCATCACGTCGGCGGCTGTCCAGTAGGTCCCGAGCAGCGGGAAGTTCCATTTGAATACCCGGCCATCGGCGGACTGCGACAGCCCATAGCCCACGGTCACCACCGGACGCCCATCGACCATGGCGCGATCCGTGACCGCGAACGTGATGCCGGTGGACTGGGTGTCAAAGCCGGTGGCGCCTCCCATTTTGTCCTTCAGCCGCTCGTAGCATTCCACGCCCTTGTCCGTGGAATAGGCCGTCTCGCATTCCTCGTACGTGATCTTGACGCCATTGACACCGCCATCACGTGCGTTGACCAGCTTGAGGTAATCCAGCTTGCCATCGGCCCAGGGAATCCCCAGCGGCGCAAAAGATCCTGTCCGGTACACCAGCAATGGAATGAAGTCCTCTTCGGCAGCCTGGGCGGCGCCTGCCGCGCCCACCAGGCCGGCAACGGCCAGTACGACGGCTGCGGTTCGAGTCAGTGCGTGCTTCATCTGTAGCTCCTCCTGGTGCTTGCGGCACCGTTAAAAAATCAATGCGGAAATGGCCAGATCCGGAGTTTTTCCTTGGCGATGCTCCAGAGCCGGGCAAGGCCATGCGGTTCGGCGATCAGAAAGAACACGATCAAAAAACCAAAGATCATGTGGTCGATGTGGGACGCCAGGTCAACCGGCAATTCCAATCCCAGCAGTTGCGGCACATTGGTCAGCAGGATGGGCACCAGCACCATGAAGGCGGCGCCAAAGAAACTGCCGATGACCGAGCCCAGCCCCCCGATGATGATGATGAACAGAAGCTGCAGCGAACGGTTCAGGTCGAAGGCGAGCGGCTCCCAGGATCCCAGGTGGATGTACGCCCACAAGGCGCCCGCCACGCCGATGATGAAGGAGCTGACGGCAAACGCGGTGAGCTTGGCATATACCGGCCGGATTCCGATCACGGCGGCGGCCACATCCATGTCGCGGATGGCCATCCATTGCCGGCCGATGGCGCCCCGCACCAGGTTCTTCGTCAGGACCCCGATGACCAGGACGAAGCACAGCACGAAGAAATATTTCTGGGCCGGGGTTTCAACGGGCAGCCCGAACGCGGCCAGCGGCGGCACCGAGACATTCCCGGAAGACGAATAATTCGTCAGATACGGAATCCGCAGGAAGGCCCAATCCATGAAAAACTGGGCCGCCAACGTGGCCACCGCCAGATAGAGGCCGCGAATGCGCAGGCTGGGAATCCCGAACACCACCCCCGCGATCGTCGCGAAAATGCCGCCCAGCAGAATCTGCGCCACCAGCGGCAGCCCCGGAATCCGCACCCCGAAGTTCCATGCCGCGTATGCTCCCACCGCCATGAAGGCTCCGGAACCCAGGGAAATCTGACCGCAATACCCCACCAGAACATTCAGCCCGATGGCGGCCAGCGCCAGGATCAGGAACGGAATGAGCACCGCTTGAAGCAGATATTCCGACGCCAGGAGCGGCACCGCGACAAAAGCCGCCAGCAGCAGCCCCCCCACAAACCAGCGGTCCTGGCGGATCGGAAAGATCTGCTGATCCGCTCGGTAGCTGCTCTTGAACTGGCCGTTTTCACGATAAAGCATGAACAGACGCTCCATCCGCCGTGTTGCAGGGCGCTGGTGGCCGGCTGGATGACTTCATGTCGCCCAACCCGACACTAGACCCGGTCGATGATTTTTTCGCCGAACAGGCCCTGGGGCCGGAACAGCAGGAACACCAGGGACAATACATAGGCAAACCAGATTTCGATGCCACCGCCCACGAAGGGGCCCAGATAGACTTCAGACAGCTTTTCGCCTACGCCGATGATGAGGCCGCCGACAATGGCGCCGGGCACCGAAGTCAGCCCCCCCAGGATCACCACCGGCAGCGCCCGCAAGGCCGCCGTGGACAGCGAAAACTGCACGCCGAATTTCGAGCCCCAGACCAGGCCGGTCACCAGAGCCACCAGGCCCGCTACCGTCCAGACCACCACCCAGATGCGATTGAGCGGGATGCCCACGGACTGCGCGGCCTGGTGATCGTCGGCCACCGCGCGCAGCGCCCGCCCCACGGACGTGTACTGGAAGAAAAAGGCCAGGGTCGCCACCAGGACCGCCGCCACCACCGCCGCCGTCAGGTCTTCCAGGCTGACCAGCACGCCGTTCTCGAAAACGGTGTCCAGGATGATCGCCGGATCCTTGGGCATGCCCACGTCGATCGAATAGACCGAACTGCCAAACATGATCTGACCGATGCCGTCCAGGAAATAGCTGATGCCGATAGTGGCCATGAGCAGGGTGGTTTCTTCCTGGTTGACCAGGTGGCGCAGCACCAGGCGCTCGACCAGCAGCGCGATCAGCCACATGAACGCCGCGCTCACCACAAAGGCAATCACGTTGGCCAGCCACAGCGAATCGCCGCCCAGCCAGGCGTTGGTCCACTCCGAGAACCGGGCCATCGCCAGCGCCGCGATCAGCACCATGGCGCCCTGGGCGAAATTGAACACCCCCGAAGCCTTGAAGATGAGCACGAAGCCCAGCGCCACCAGCGCATAGAGCATGCCGCTCATCAACCCGCCAATCACCGTCTCCAGAAAGAATCCCATGCCCGTTCCTAGTGGCTGGCGCCCAGGTAGGCGCGGATGACCTCGGGATTGCCGCGTACCGCGTCGGGCGCGCCGTCGCCGATCTTGCGGCCATAGTCCAGCACCACCACCCGATCCGAGATGTCCATCACCACGCCCATGTCGTGCTCGATGAGGACGATGGTGGTGCCATATTCATCGTTCACATCCAGGATGTAGCGGCTCATGTCCTGCTTTTCTTCGATGTTCATGCCCGCCATGGGTTCGTCCAGCAGCAAAATGCGGGGCTCCATGGCCAGCGCCCGCCCCAGATCCACCCGCTTCTGCAGCCCATACGGCAACCGCCCCACGGGCGTCTTGCGCCAGGCCTGGATTTCCAGGAAGTCGATGATGTTCTCCACGATCTCGCGGTGGGCGATTTCCTCGCGTTCGGCGGGTCCCAGGCGCAGCGCCTGGGCCAACAGGCCGCTTTTCATCCGCAGGTTGCGCCCGGTCATGATGTTGTCCAGCACGCTCATGCCCTTGAAGAGAGCCAGATTCTGGAAGGTGCGGGCGATTCCCATCTCGGCGGCCCGGCGCGGATTCATGCGGCTGAACTGCTGGTCGCCGAGCAGGATGCGGCCCTGTTGCGGCGTGTAGACCCCGTTGATGACATTGAGCATGGAACTTTTGCCGGCACCGTTCGGCCCTATGATGGCGCGGATCTCGTGCTCGCGCACATCGAAGGAGATATCCGAGAGCGCCTTCACCCCGCCGAACGTCAGCGAGATGTTCTGCAGGTCCAGGACCACGTCGCCCACGCGTTGCGTCCGGGCATCCCCAGTGGCGGAGGCCGGGAGGGCGCTCATTCAGGCCACCTTCTTCAGGGATTCCGGCGAGACCACCGTCACCGGCTCGATGTGCAGATCGGCCGACACCCGCCCGGTGCGCCCATCCTCGAATTTGACCTCGGTCTCGATGAATTGGGATTCGCGGCCGGCGAAGAGGGCATCCACCAGTACGGCGTATTTCTGGGCGATGAACGCGCGACGAACCTTGCGCGTACGGGTAAGCTCGCCATCGTCCGGATCGAGTTCCTTGGGGAGGATCAGGAAACGTACGACCTGGGATGCCGCCAGCTTGGGATCGCCCGCCAGGTCGTGATTGACTTGCGCGACGCAATCCCGGATCAGGACATAGACCTCGGGTTTGCTGGCCAGATCGGTATAACCCGCATAAGGCAGCCCCCGGCGCTCGGCCCAGTTGCCCACGGCTTCCAGATCAATGTTGACGAACACGCAGACGTAATCGCGGTCCGCTCCAAAGGCCACGGCTTCCTTGATGAAAGGGAAGAACTTGAGTTTGTTCTCGATGTATTTGGGGGCGAACAGGCTGCCGTCCGCGAGGTGGCCCACGTCCTTGGCGCGGTCGATGATCTTGAGCTGGCCGTCGGCATCCATATAACCGGCATCGCCGGTGTGGTACCAACCATCATCGGTATAGGCCTCGGCAGTGGCCGCCGGGTTGAGGTAGTACCCCGAAAACAGGCCCGGGCTGCGGAGCTGGATCTCGCCACTGTCGACCACCCGGAT
Source organism: Castellaniella sp. (assembly GCA_035572875.1). Classification (GTDB taxonomy): domain Bacteria; phylum Pseudomonadota; class Gammaproteobacteria; order Burkholderiales; family Burkholderiaceae_B; genus Castellaniella. The sequence continues at coordinate 10,963 of DATNAI010000066.1, forward strand.
TTCCACGCCGTCGCAGGGCGGCCCTACGGTGTCGTCGCGTACCTGGCCGTCGGCCTGAACGCAGACGAACACGGAGGTCTCGGTGGAGCCGTACAACTGCTTGAGATTGATGCCAATGGACCGATAGAACAGGAACAGGTCGGGGCCTATGGCTTCGCCCGCCGTGTAGGCAATCCGCACGCGGCTCATGCCCAGGATGTTCCGCAAAGGTCCATAGACCAGCAGGTCCCCGAGCGCGTACTTGAATCGGTCCCAGCCCCCGACATTGCCGTGGCCGTCCAGGATGTCGCAACCCACGCGGCGCGCGAGCTTCATGGCACGATCGAACAGCCAACGCTTGAGGCGCCCCGCGTCCTCCATGCGGATCATGACGTGCGTGAGCAGGCCCTCGAGCACGCGCGGCGGCGCGAAATAATAGGTCGGCCCGATATCGCGCAGATCGATGGACACAGTCTCGGGCGACTCGGGATGGTTGACCGTGAAACCGGTGGTCAGGAACTGGGTGTAGGAGAACATGTTCTGGCCGATCCAGGCGGGCGGAAGATACGCCAGCACGTCCTCGTGATCCGTCAATCGCTCGAAGCGTTCGATGACACGGGCGCGATCGATGAGCGCCCGGTGACTGAGCACCACGCCTTTGGGCTTGCCCGTCGTGCCCGACGTATAGAACATGGCGGCCGTGTCGTCCGGGGAAATCGCAGCCATCAGCCCATCGATCGCGCCGGGATCCCGCTGGAGGCGGGCATCTCCCTGCGCCAGCAGGGCGTCCCAGCTCTGCAGGCGTGCATCCGCATAGTGGCGCAGACCGCGGGGATCGTCGTAGACAATGCGGCGCAGCGCCGGGCAGCGGCCCGAGACTTCCAGCATCTTGTCGACCTGTTCCTGGTCTTCGACCACGACCACGCCGACCTCCGCGTCCTGCAGCACGTACGCCATTTCGTCCGCGACGGCGTCCTGGTAGAGCGGCACGGGAATGGCTCCCACCCACTGCGCCGCCATCATCGCCATGTAAAGACGCGGGCGGTTCTCGCCGACGACTGCCACATGATGGCCGGGCGCCACCCCCAGATCCACCAGGGCGGCCGCCACTCGGCGCACTTCGTGCGCGACCTCGGACCAGGTCAATGTCTGCCAGATCCCCAGGTCCTTTTCACGGATCGCGGGCCGATGGCCTCGAACGCGGGCGTGATGCAGCAACAGTGCCGGGAAAGTTGTTGGCAGCGCGGATTCCTGTACCATGATGTCTCCTCGGCTGACGCAGAAAATGATTGCGCCAGGTACCGTGAAATGCGCTTCTGCACGAGCGCTGTTTGCACCTAAGGTACCGGCTGCACATCACCCGGACTGTCGCACATATGACATTCGACTGTGATCTAGGGTAATTCCCCATGAACCTGACTCAGGATTTGCGGGCCCACGCCGCCTGGTTCGAACTGCTGGAGGACGCCCAACAAGCGCGCGTCCTGCAGGACACGACCGTGGCCGAGGTAACGCCCGGTACCATCGTCGAACACAAGGGCGTGGTGGCCAGCGCCTGGGTCGGCGTGCTCGACGGGCTGATCAAGGTGTCCGTGGGCAATGCCGACGGCAAACTGGCCTCGCTCACAGGGGTTCCGGCGGGGGGCTGGATCGGCGAGGGTTCGCTGCTGAAGCACGAAGCGCGCAAATACGACATCATCGCGCTTCGCCGCAGCACCATCGCGCGGTTGCGCGGAGATACCTTCTACTGGCTGCTGGACGCCAGCATTCCCTTCAATCGCTACCTGTTGCACCAACTGAACGAACGGGTGGCCCAGTTCATCGGCAAGGCCGAATACGACCGGCTGCTGGCGCCCGACGCCCGCGTGGCCCGATGCCTGGCGGAACTCTTCAACCCCCTGCTCTACCCCGGCAATTCCATGCGGCTGGAGATCACCCAGGAAGAGATCGGTTATCTCGCGCGCATCTCCCGCCAGCGCACCAACCAGGCCTTGCGTACACTGGAAGCTGCGCAGCTCCTCAGAGTGGAATACGGTGCCGTCCAGGTGCTGGATCTCAACGGGCTCAAGGACTATGGAATCTAGGGCACCACAGGGCGCCGGCACGACAGTCTCGGGCGGCCGCACTAAAATGGGGCCGCTTGTATGTTCGTGTATCTTTTAAACTCTGTAGAGGCTGCGCAACATGGCTGAACCACATTTGCAACACTTGCCGTCCTATATGGATGCCGCTCATCCAGGCCCGTGGGCGATCTATCTGGAGCAGGTGGACCGTGTGACACCGTATCTGGGGCCGCTGGCGCGCTGGGTCGAAACGCTGAAGCGCCCCAAGCGCATCCTGATCGTGGACGTGCCGGTCGAACTGGACAACGGCAGTGTGGCCCACTTCGAGGGCTACCGCGTTCAGCACAACACCTCGCGCGGCCCCGGCAAGGGCGGCGTGCGCTTCCACCAGGACGTCACCCTGTCCGAGGTGATGGCCCTGTCCGCATGGATGTCGGTCAAGTCGGCCGCCGTGAACCTGCCCTTCGGAGGCGCCAAGGGCGGCATCCGCATCGATCCGCACCAGTATTCGATGGCCGAGCTCGAGCGCATCACACGCCGCTACACCAGCGAAATCGGCGACATCATCGGCCCAAACAAGGACATCCCGGCACCGGACGTGAACACCAACGCGCAGGTCATGGCGTGGATGATGGACACATATTCCATGAACGCGGGCAGCACGACCACCGGCGTGGTCACCGGCAAGCCGGTCTCGCTGGGCGGCAGCCTGGGGCGCGTGGCCGCTACGGGTCGCGGCGTGTTCGTCGTGGCCTGCGAGGCCGCGCGCGAATCGGACATCGACATCAAGGGCGCCCGCGTGGCGATCCAGGGCTTCGGCAACGTGGGCGGCACAGCGGCTCAACTGTTCCATGAGGCCGGTGCGAAGGTCGTCGCCGTCTACGACCATACTGGAATCGTATACAACGCCCGCGGGCTGAACGTCCCCGTGCTGCTCGACTATGTACACCAGCACGGCGGCGTGGTCGGCGTGCCGGACTCCGAGACGCTCCAGCCTGATGAATTCTGGTCCCTGGAGACCGACATTCTCATCCCGGCCGCCCTCGAAGGCCAGATCACGCACGACAACGCCGACCTGATCCGCACCCGGATCCTGGTCGAGGGCGCCAACGGTCCGACCACCCCCGAGGCCGACGACATCATTTCGGCAAAGGGCACCGTGATCGTGCCTGACGTGGTCGCCAACGCGGGCGGGGTGACGGTCAGCTATTTCGAATGGGTGCAGGACTTCTCCAGCTTCTTCTGGACGGAACAGGAGATCAACCACCGCCTGGAAGCGATGATGCGGTCGGCCTATGCCTCGATGTCGAAGGTGGCCCGCGAACATGCGGTATCCCTGCGCACCGCGGCCTTCATCGTCGCCTGCTCGCGCATCCTCGAAGCGCGCCAGGTCCGGGGCCTGTATCCCTGATGCGCAGCCGCCTCATCCTGATCGGTACGGGCGGCACCATCGCCGCCACGGCCCCGGTTGCCCAGAAGCTGACCGACTACGAGGTCACCCAGGGGATCGCCCGCATGCTGGCGGCGGTCCCCGGGGCTGCGGGCCTCGCGGACATCCGTTGCGAGCAACTCTGCAATCTGGACAGCCGGGCCATGAACGCCTCCTGGGTACTGCGCCTGGCCCGGCGAATCCGGCAGCATGCGGAGTCCCCTGACATCGACGGCATCGTCATCACCCACGGGACGGACACGCTGGAGGAAACTGCGTTCTTCCTGCACCTGACGATCCATACGGCCAAACCGGTGGTGCTGGTGGGGGCGATGCGTCCGGGTTCGGCACTCAGCGCCGACGGACCGCTGAATCTCTACAACGCGCTGCTGGTCGCTCGCGATGCGGCCAGCCACAATCGCGGCATTCTGGTGGCCATGAACGATCAGATCCTGGCGGCCCGCGACGTGACCAAACTCAGCACCACCCAGGTCCAGGCGTTCGGCGCCGACGGGCAAGGCGTGCTGGGAGCCATCTGCGACGGGACCGTGCGCTACGCGGCGCGCCCCGATTTGCCGCCGGAAGCGGTTTTCCCGCTGCGCGGCCTGCGCAGCCTTCCGGCCGTGGACATCATCCTGGATTACCAGGACGCGCCGCTGCATCCCTACCAGGCGGCCGTTCGCGCCGGATCACGGGGCATCGTCGTCGCCGGCATGGGCAACGGCAGCCTGAGCCCGGCCGCCGAACGAGGCTGCGCCCAGGCGATACGCCAAGGACTGGTGTGCGTCCGGGCCAGCCGCGTGCCGCGCGGGGCCGTCACACCCAAATCGGGCGACACGGCCACCGGGCTGTTGGCCGCCCACGGACTGAATGCCCTGCAGGCCCGCATCGCGTTGCGGCTGGCACTGGCGCATGGGTGGAACCGCTCGCAGGTCGAGGCGATACTGCCCTGCCTGTGAAGCCCGGTCGCCCTCACCGGCAGGCGCGGGCGGGACGCTATGCGCTCCAGTCCAGCACGACCTTGCCGCTCTGGCCCGACAGCATGGCCTCGAAGCCCTTGCGGTAGTCGGTCGCCGCGAAGTGGTGAGTCAGAATCGGCGACAGGTCCAGGCCGCTTTGCAGCATGGCCACCATCTTGTACCAGGTCTCGAACATCTGGCGACCGTAGATCCCCTTGATCTCCAGGCCCTTGAAGATGACCTGGCTCCAGTTGATTCCGACGCCATCGGGCAGGATCCCCAGCATGGCCACTTTGCCGCCGTGATTCATCCGCTCGATGAGGCTCGCGAAGGCGCTGGGCACGCCCGACATCTCCAGCCCCACGTCGAAGCCTTCGGTCATGCCAAGCTCGCGCATCACGTCCTCGAGATCTTCACGTGTGACATTGACGGCTCGCGTGGCGCCCATGCGGGCTGCCAGTTCCAGGCGGTAGTCGTTCACGTCGGTGATCACGACGTGGCGCGCACCCACGTGGCGGGCGACGGCCGCTGCCATCGCGCCGATCGGCCCCGCCCCCGTGATCAGCACGTCTTCGCCGACCAGATCGAAAGCCAGCGCCGTATGCGTGGCATTGCCGAAGGGATCGAAAATCGCCGCCAGATCGTCGGATACGTCATCCGGAATCTTGAACGCATTGAAGGCGGGGATCACCAGATAATCGGCGAACGCCCCGGGACGATTGACCCCTACGCCTTGCGTATTGCGGCACAGGTGGCGGCGCCCCGCCCGGCAGTTGCGGCAATGCCCGCACGTGATGTGGCCCTCGCCGGACACGCGATCGCCGATCTTGAATCCCTGAACTTCCGTACCGATCTCGACGACTTCGCCCACGTATTCGTGCCCGACGTGCATGGGCACCGGGATCGTGCGCGCCGCCCATTCATCCCACTTCCAGATATGGATGTCGGTCCCGCAGATCGCTGTCTTGCGGATGCGGATCATCAGGTCGTTGTGGCCCGCGACGGGCTTGGGGACATCCACCAGTTCCAGCCCTTCCCCGGGCTGCATCTTGGCCAAGGCTCTCATCGAAACTCCAGACCCTTCAGTTTTTGGAAATGACGCCCAGCGCCCGCCCCACGCGAGCGAACGCCTGCACGGCGCAGTCAATGTCAGCCGGCATATGCGCGGCACTCATCTGCGTGCGGATGCGCGCCCGGCCCTTGGGGACCACGGGATAGGAAAAGCCGATCACGTAAATGCCTTCGGCCAGCAGTGCCTCCGCCATGCGACCGGCCAATGCGGCATCGCCCAGCATGACGGGAATGATGGGATGGCGCCCCGGGACCAGTTCGAAGCCCAACGCCTGCATGGCCTCGCGGAAGTGCTGGCCATTCTGGTGCACGCGCTCGCGAAGCTGGGCGCCCTCGGCCGACTGCAACAGGTCCAGTACGCGGCGCGAAGCCGCCACGATGGCCGGTGCCAGCGTATTGGAAAACAGATAGGGGCGGGATCGCTGGCGCAACAGGTCCACGATCACCGGGTCCGCGGCCACATAGCCGCCCGATGCGCCTCCTAGAGCCTTGCCCAGCGTTCCCGTCAGGATGTGGACGCGTCCCTGGACACCGCAGGCCTCCGGCGTTCCGCGTCCGCCCGCCCCCATGAACCCCACGGCGTGGGAATCGTCCACCATCACCAGCGCCTCGAACTCGTCGGCCAGATCGCAGATGGCCGGCAGATTGGCGATGATGCCGTCCATGGAAAACACGCCGTCGGTGGCCACCATGATGTGGCGGGCACCTTCCGACCGCGCAGCCTGAAGCTGTACGCGCAGGTCCGCCATGTCGTTGTTGGCATAGCGGTAGCGCCGAGCCTTGCACAGGCGGATTCCGTCGATGATACTGGCATGATTGAGCGCATCGCTGACGATGGCATCCTGCTCGTCCAGCAACGCCTCGAACAGGCCGCCATTGGCATCGAAGCAGCTCGAATACAGAATCGCGTCACCCATGCCCAGCCACTGGGCCAGAGACGTTTCCAGCGCCTTGTGCCCGGACTGGGTACCACAGATGAATCGCACCGAAGCCATGCCGAAACCGTCGGCGGCCAGACCCTCCCGGGCTGCCTCGACCAGGCGCGGATCGTTCGCCAGACCGAGATAATTGTTGGCACAGAAGTTCAGGACGCTGGCGCCGTCGGCCAGTCGCACGCGAGCCGACTGGGGGCTGGCGATGATGCGTTCCGGTTTGTAGAATCCTTCGGACTTCAGCTGTTCGATCCGGGCGCGTGCCTGGAGCAGAAATCGTTGCGGCATGCTTCACCTGTGCATGAATGATTTCAACGTTCTTCAGGGTCTCCCCGCAGTCGGCATTGTACGCCGCGACCTGCTCCAATCTGGGAAACTGTTGGCATTCCTTACCGTAAAGCGCACTGCTTCTTGGCATCATGGTCCTCTATGATGGAGGCGACGTTCATCGACAAAGGCCTTATGCACCGCAGACTGCACCTGATCCGCACGCTGAGCCGAGCCCTGGAGGCACTGGGGCTGTGGTGGCTGTGCGCGGCCAGCAGCCATGCGCTGACACTTCAGGTCGGCATCTATAACCAAAAACCCGACATCTACATCGCGGCCAACGGCCAGCCGGCCGGCATCCTGGGCGAACTGCTCAATGAAATCGCCCGCCGGGAAGACTGGACGCTGCATGTGCAGCCCTGCGCCTGGGCGCGTTGCGTCCAGCTCCTCAAAAGCGGCCAGATCGATCTGCTGCCGGACATGTTCTACACACCGGAGCGCGCCAAGGCCTTCAGCTTCCACCATATTCCGGTGCTGCATAGCTGGTCGCAGATCTACGCCCGCCCCGGAAACAGCCTGCGGTCTATCGAAGATCTGAAAGACGTGGGGCTGGCGGCGCTCGCCGGATCCACCCAGATCGACTACTTGCGCACGACCCTGGAGGGGCTGCACATTCCTGTCAGACTGGACTCTGTCCAGGCGTTGGACGAGGGCTTCAAGCGGGTCCAGAGCCATCAGGACGACGCCGTTGCGGCGGACTACTTCTACGGGGAACTGGCCGCCCAGGAGCATGGGCTCATGGCCACGCCCATCATCTTCCAGCCGTTGCAGGTGTTCTACGCCACGCCGAAAGGGCGCAACGCGCAGGTGCTGGCCACGATCGACCATTACCTGGCCGCCTGGCAGGCCACGCCGGACTCCTTCTACTACAAAACACTGAACCACTGGCGCACTCCGATCCAGCCATCGGCGCTGGAAAGCCACGGCCCGTGGATCATCGGAACGCTGGCCAGCCTGCTGGTGCTGGCGCTCGTGCTGACGCTGATCTTCAGGGTGCAGCTCGCCCGCCAGCGCCGCCGGCTGCTCTTCAGCGAGCGGCGCTTCGAAGCCATCCTGGGCAGTATTGACGCCTGTGTGTGCACCAAGGACAGCCAACAGCGCTATCTGTATGCCAACCCGAAGCTCGAGGCTTTCTACGGCGTCGAGGAAGGTGCGCTCATCGGGCACCGGGACGAGGACTTCCTGCACGACCGCTCGACCATGGAAGCCATCAACGCCTCGGATCAGGCGGTCCTGAATACGCGCAAGCGCCAGGTCACGCAGCCCGAGATCGTGCCACCAGGGGCGACCGAGAGCCACACCTTTCTGTCCATCAAGGCGCCGCTGCTCAACGCCGACGGCACGGTGGATGCCATCTGCACGGTGGCCACCGACATCACGGATCGCGTGCGGGCCGAGGCCTCGGCCCACCGACTGGCGTACTACGACATTCTCACCAACCTGCCGAACCGGCGCCAGGCCTTGCTACGCCTGGAAGAACTCCTCAAGAAGGCCCGGGAACGCCAGGCCACCGGCGCCCTCCTGGTGCTCAATCTCGACGGTTTCAAGAAAATCAACGATCTGCACGGCCACCAGAGCGGCGATCAGCTCCTGTGCGGCATTGCGGACCGCCTCAGGCAAGCCACGCGCGACCGCGATCTGGTGGCGCGGACCAGTGCGGACGAGTTCGTCGTGTTGCTCGATGGCTTGGGACACCCGCTGGGCGAGGCCGCGCGAAACGCCATGCACGTCGCCGAGAAACTGCGCCTGGCCGTCGCCAACAAGGCTTTCGTAGTGCTGGGCAAACCCGCCTATGTCACGGCCAGCATCGGCATGACCCTGATCCACTCGCAAAGCCAGTCCATCGACGTGGTCATGCGCGAAGCCGACATGGCAACCTACCGCGCCAAGAGCCGGGGCGGCAACCAGGTCACCTTCTACGAACAGGATCTCCAGACTGAAGTCGAGCAGCGTTTGTGGCTGGAACACGATCTGCTGCAGGCCCTGAACACGCCGCAGATTTCGCTGCACATCCAGCCGCAGTTCGGCCCTGACGGCCGGGTGACCGGTGCGGAGCTGCTCGCGCGCTGGCAGCACCCGACGCGCGGCCAGGTGTCTCCGGCACTGTTCATTCCCATCGCGGAGGAAACAGGGCTCATCAACCTGCTGGGCGAATGGTCCATGAAGGTCGCCTGCCAGACGCTGCTGATGCTGCAGCAACTGGGGGAAACCTACCCCATCTCGCTCAACGTCAGCCCGAAGCGGCTCATGGAACCGCATTTCGTGGACTACGTCCGCGACACTCTGGAAAAGCTCAAGGCGCCCGGCAACCGGCTGATCTTCGAAGTCACCGAAGGCGTGCTCATCCAGGACATCCTGACGGTGGCCGAACGCATGCAGGCGCTGTCGCTCATGGGTATCCGGTTTTCCATCGACGACTTCGGCACGGGATACTCCAACCTGGCTTACCTGAAGCGCCTGCCGCTCTACGAACTGAAGATCGACAAGAGCCTGGTCCAGGATCTCCCGGGAGACGAGGAAAGCGTGGCCATCGTGCAGCTGATCCTGGCCATGGCGGATCGCCTGAACCTGCGGGTGGTGGCTGAAGGGGTGGAAACCCAGGAGCAGTCCGCATTCCTGTTCGACCATAACTGCCACGCTCTGCAGGGGTTCCTGCTGGCCCGCCCGATGCCCATTGAAACCTGGCTGGATACCGTCAAAGCTCGCAACTGAGCTGCGCCAGCCCGAGCCACTGTGCGAGAATGTCGCACTCCTTCCTCGAATCCTGCCACTGTCGAGTGCCGACTTCCTCCGATTCCTTCAGCTTGCGCCGGATCGCCCTCCCGGCCTTCGGTCCTTCACTGATGTTCGGTGTCGGCGAAGGCGCCATGCTGCCGGTGCTCGCGCTCAGCGCCCGCCATCTGGGCGCGAGTTCGGCCGGGGCGGGGTTGATCGTCGCGCTGGTCAGCCTCGGCTCGTTGCTGGCCAACCTTCCGGCGGCCATGCTGGCGACCCGCTTCGGGGAGCGCCGCGCCATGGTGGGCGCCGCTCTCTTTGCGCTGCTGGCCCTGGCGCTGTGCCTGGCCGCACGCGACCCGTGGGTCTTCGGGGTCGGTGTTTTCATGGTAGGCCTCGCCAGCGCGGTCTTCCTGCTGGCCCGCCAGACGTTCCTGATCGAGGCCGTACCACTGCACATGCGGGCCCGGGCCATGTCCACGCTGGGCGGCACCATGCGGGTAGGCATGTTCGCCGGTCCGTTCGCGGCGGCAGGCTTCATCGAGTGGTTCGGCCTGAACGGCGCCTACTGGGTGGCGATCCTCGCCATGATGGGCGCCGGCGCCATCTCGTTACTCGTCCCGGATCTGGAAACGCGCACACGCCGCAACGGTGTGCCCGACCCCCGCCCCGCCATGCTGGGACTGATGCGCGCCCACGCCCGCTCCTTCCTGACGCTGGGCGTGGCGGCGTCCCTGGTGTCGGCCATCCGCGCCTGCCGCCAGATCGTGATCCCGCTCTGGGCCGACCACATCGGCCTGGATGCCACCTCCACCGCGCTGATCTACGGACTCATGGGGGCCGCGGACATGCTGCTGTTCTACCCGGCAGGCCAGATCATGGACACCCGGGGGCGCCTGTGGGTCACATTGCCCAGCACGCTCATCATGGCTACCAGCCTGCTCGCCATGCCGCTCACGACGGGTTTCACCAGCCTCCTCGCCGTCAGCATGGTACTGGGGCTGGGCAACGGAATCGGCTCAGGCATCATCATGACCCTCGGCGCTGACTGCTCGCCAAGCGCGGGGCGCACGTCGTTTCTCGGCATCTGGCGGCTCATCACCGATACAGGAGGCAGCGGCGGCCCTCTCTTGCTCTCGGCGCTGACCGCCGCATTTTCGCTGGCGACTGGCATCGCCGTGATCGGTTCGGTGGGACTGGCCGCCAGCTATATGTTCTGGCGCTGGCTACCCCACAGGATCCTGCGCTGATGCCGGACGTCGGGCGCGAAGCGATCCGCCGCGCGGATCCAGCCCGGCCTTACCCCGTGATGGACGGCACCGGCAGTCCCGATTGCGCCCAGTCCACCGGGAAGGCGACCGGCAGGATGCGGCTGGGACAGCCGTCTTCGGCCAGATCCACACGCCGCTCCGGAATCGCATGGCTCCAGCGGATCGAATAGAAGACCTTCACCACCGGCAGCTCGGGAGCCTCACGATTCTGTGCCACCACCAGGCCGAGTTCGCTTTGCGTCAGGCTGATGATGGATCCCACTGGATAGCGCCCGATCGCCCGGACGAACGCCTGCAAGATGTCCGGATCGAACTGACCCTCCCAATGCAGCATCTTGTGCAGGGCAAACGCGGGATCCCAACCCTTCTTGTGGGGGCGGTTCGATGTCACCGCATCGTAGACGTCGCAGACGCTCGCCATGCGGGCAAGCTGGGCGATCTGCGGCCCTGGCAGCCGATCAGGATAGCCCTCGCCGTCAAAGCGTTCATGGTGATGGCGGCACACGTCCACAACCGCTGGCGGGACGTCGGCGTCTTCGCGCAGCAAGGCTTCGCCAAGTTCGGGATGCTTCTGGACCCGGGCATATTCATCCGGCAGCAGCCGGCCCGGCTTGTTCAGGATCGACTCGGGAATGCCGACCTTGCCGATGTCATGCAGCAGACCCGCCATCCCCGCCTGCCGGACCTGCTCTTCCGGCATTCCCATGGATTGTGACAGCGTGGTCATGAGCGTCGCCACCGCCACGGAATGCATGTAGGTGTACTGATCCGCGCGCTTGATGCGCACCAGACTGGTCAAGGCGTCGGGATGCTCCTCGACCGATACGACCATATCCTGCACGAGGCGGTCGACCTGCGCCAGATCGATACGGCTGCCCTGCCGCGCATCCGCGTACATTTGCGCGACACGGTCTCGCGCGACCTCGCACACGTCACGCGCATTGGCGAATGCTTCCTGCTCGGGCGAGGCCGCCACAGCCAGGGCCGCCGGCGTTGCCGGCTTGGCAGCTGGGCGCCTGGACGCCGCGGACGGCGCGGGAGAGGCCGCGGACGCCCCGGAAGCCGCCACATCCACGCCCCGTTTGGTATCGATCCAGACCCATTTCAGCTTGGATCCATTGAGCCGGTTCAAATCGGATTCTTTGTCGATCAGGAAGCGGGACCGCCAGAACGAGTGGTCCATCCAGGAACCGCACAGTTCATGGATGTACATACCCATGCGCAGATCGGAAACCGCCACCTTCTTGAGCATCTTCAATCCCCCGAGTGTCGCTCAGGCTGTTCAGGATCAGCTTCCATGCCCGCCCAATGCGGGCCCGGCACGTCGATGTCGAACAGTTCCAGGACCCGGCGTACGGTGTGGTCGATCATGTCCTCGATGCTGTGAGGCCGCAGGTAGAACGCAGGCAGCGGGGGGAAGATCACCCCGCCCATTTCCGTGACGGCGGTCATGTTGCGCAGATGCGCCAGATTCAACGGCGTCTCGCGCACGACCAGCACCAGCCGACGCCGCTCCTTCAGCGTCACGTCGGCCGCCCGCGTGAGCAGGTTGTCGGACAGCCCGTGAGCGATGGCCGCCAGGGAACGCATGGAACAAGGCACCACCACCATGCCGGCCGAAGCAAAGCTGCCGCTGGCGAGGGCCGCGCCCACGTCGCGCGGGTTGTAGAAGCAATCGGCCAACGCA
>DATNAI010000067.1:0-4442 GCA_035572875.1 Castellaniella sp.
TCGCCGGACACATGACCAAGAGCAACGTCATCGGCTACGTCGCGCCATTCCCCATCCCCGAAGTGATTCGCGGGGTCAATGCCTTTACCATCGGCCTGCACCAGGTCAACCCCAAGGCCCGGGTCAAGGTCGTCTTCATCAATAGCTGGTTCGATCCGGGCAAAGAGCGCCTGGCCGCCGAAACGCTCATCAACCAGGGCGCGGACATCCTCAACAAGCACACCGATTCCCCCGCCGTGATCCAGGTGGCAGAATCCAAGGGCGTCTATTCATTCGGCTACGACTCGGACATGCGGCAATTCGGGCCGAAGAGCCAGCTCACGTCCATCATCCTGAACTGGGAGCCCTTCTACGTGGAAACAGCCAAGCAGGTTCTGGCCGGCACGTGGAAGTCCCGCGATGCCTGGTATGGATTTGCTCATGACTGGCTCCGACTGGGACCCATGCTGCCCGCCATTCCCAAGGACGTCGTGGACCTCGTCGAGAAGCAGAAGCAGGCCATCATTTCGGGCGGCTACGAAATCTTCAAGGGGCCACTGCGCAATCAGGAAGGCAAAGAGGTACTCGCCCAAGGCAAGACGCTCGGCGACAACGACATTCGCAACATGAATTACTTCCTGGAGGGCGTGGACGGCCAGCTTCCCAAGAGCTGATCGTTTCGCCGGGGCGGCGTGGTCAGTGCCTGGGCACTGACCAGGTGCTGATCACTTGCGCCACCGGGTCTCCGCCGGCCTCGGGGATGAGCAGGGCCTCGCCGGCGGCCAGCCGGCCGGTCTTGAGCAGCCTGGCCTGAGCCAGGACGCCGCCCGCCGGCGCTTTGCGCAGGAAGTTGATCGTCAGGCTGGCGGTGACGGCTTCGGGGTTGCCGGTGGCGCCGACGATGGCGGCGTAAAGCGCCAGATCGGCGAGCCCCATCAGCATGGGGCCGGCGATGATGCCGCCCAGCCTCTGATTGGCCGGGTTCGGGGGAAGGCGCAAGGTGGCCCGACCGTGGCCGATTTCCAGGATTTCGGCGCCCAGCACGGCAGCGAACGGATGCTGACGCCGCAGCAGGTCTTGAAACTCTTCCACGGTGATCTGTGGCTCGTGGGGAGCCGGGAGAGGGCTGGTCGCCCGAGGCGCGGCAGCGAGCGGTGACATGGCGGTGGCGACCTCGAAAAGGCCATGGAAAGAGCCATAGTACACTGGGCGCCACGAGCGGTACGCCTTTGAAAGGATGGTGGATCATGCAGGGAATGACGAGAAGTGCTCTGGGGTTGCTGGCTGCTGCTGCGCTGGCCGCTTCCGCATGGGGGCATGGAAATATGGATCATGGTGCGGCCGCCACGTCGACCGCGGCCGGCCCGGTGAGTGCTTCGCAGTGCTGGATCCGGCAGCTCCCGGCTCCTGCACCATCGGGCGGGTTCCTGGTCATTCACAACTCGGGCACTTCGGATGAAGTCCTGGAGAGCGTGCGTTCGCCTGATTACGGCCAGGTCATGATGCATCAGACGACCGAGTCCGGAGGCATGAGCGCCATGTCTCCGGTGCACGATCTGAAGCTCCCTGCGGGTGGCGACGTGGCGTTCAAGCCGGGCAGCTACCACTTGATGCTGGAGCAGCCGCGCGTCGGATTGAAGGTCGGGGATACCGTGCAGATGCATTTCCGGCTCGCGGGCGGGGGCGAGTTCTCGGCCGCGTGCGAGGTCCGACCCGCCAATGCGATGCCTGACATGCAGAGCATGTCAGGCATGAAGGGTATGCACGGGATGTCGGGTCACGGCATGCACTGACGGGAGTGCGGCCGCGTGGCGCGCGGCCGTCAGGCGCGGGCGACTGGCGCCGCGCAGCTCTGCACGAATTCCAGCACGGCGCGGTTGAACGCCCTTGGGTTGGCGAGGTTCATGCCGTGGGCGGACAGCGCGATGCGCACCCGCTCGGCCTGGGGCAGTATCTGCTGCAACCTGTCCTGCCGGCTGCCGTACTTGGAGGGGCTCTGGCTGCCGCCGACGAGCAGCAGCGGACACCGGATGTCGGCCACGTCAGCCGGTGCGACCGCCACGTTGGCCTCGCGGATCTGCGACAGCAGTGTCATGGCGTTGTCGCGGACCATTTCCTTGAACCACGCCACCATCTTGCGCCAGGTGTTCGCACCGTTGACGGTGTCGACGAATTCTTCCAGCGCTTCATCGATTCGGCCAGCCTGGAGCTGTTGGACGGCACCCGTGTAGAAGGGTGCCGTTTCGAGCTCGTCATCGAAGCGGAATCCGGGATCCGCGAGCGTCAGCGAGCGGCATAGTTCGGGCGCCGACAGCGCGAAGGCCAGCGCAACCTGTGCGCCCCGAGAGTGACCCACCACGTGGATGCCATCCGAGATGCCCAATGCCCGCACCAGTTGCATCAGGCTCGCGGCGTGGGCATCGATGGCATAGGCGGCCTGCGGGTGGTGGCCGGTGTCGGGCCAGCAACCGTACAGGCTAGGCGCGATCACGCGGCATGTTTCGGCCATGGCGGGAATCTGCCAGCGCCAGTAGCGGTAGTCACACAGCGACCCGTGGACCAGCAGGATGGTGGCCCCACGGCCGGCCTGCGTGTAGTGCAGGGTGCCCCCCGGCAGGCTGATCCGCTCGGGCGGGAGGTCGGGGTGCGACGGCATTACAGCAGCTTCAGGCGGCTCTTGGCGGTGTCGGCGGCCGAACTCTTGGGGTATTCCTTCGTGATCCGCTGGAGGCTGGCCTTGGCGCCTTTCATGTCGTTGAGTTCGATCTGGTCCGCAGCCACCACCAACAGGGCGTCTGGAGCCTTGGGCGAATCGGGATGAGCCTTCACCAGCGCCTGCATCGTCTGGATGGAGTTCTTGAAGTCCTTCGAGGCGTACTGGCTGCTGCCCAGGTAGAAACGGGCGTCCGTCGCCAGGTCGCTGCTGGGGTAGGACGAGACAAAGGTCGAAAAGGCGGAAGCCGCTTCCTTGTAGTGTCCGCCTCGGTACAGGTCGGCCGCGGCGCTGTATGC
The DNA here is from genome assembly GCA_035572875.1 of Castellaniella sp. Taxonomy (GTDB): domain Bacteria; phylum Pseudomonadota; class Gammaproteobacteria; order Burkholderiales; family Burkholderiaceae_B; genus Castellaniella. The sequence continues at coordinate 2,992 of DATNAI010000067.1, forward strand.
CGCCTGCTCCTGCGGGTCGCCCGCTGCTTGCTGCTGGTTGCCCGCTTGCTGAGCGTTGTCAGGTTGGGCCGAGCCGTTATGCTGTGCGCTGGTGACTGCCTGGTTCAATTCCTCGACGCGGCCGCGCAGCGTGGCGATTTCCTGGCGCATCATCTCCACCTGGTCGGCCAGCTGCAATTGGCCTTGCTGGTTCTGGGTCTTGAGCTGATTGACCTGTGCCCGCAGCTCCAGGATCGCCTGTCGCGCTTCATCATCGGAAAATGCCTGCGCAGGGGCGGCGGCCGAAAGCGCAATCAGCGTCGCGGCGGAAATCAGGCTGAGTCGGTGCGTGAGTGCATGCATAGTGATTCGTCCCATAAAAAAACGCCGTAGCGTCAGCCGCTACGGCGCTGTTTGACGCCTTTCGGCGATCAACGCTGATAGTCGATATCAGCGCGACGGTTCTCAGCGTAGTCGGCGTCGGTTGTGCCCGTAGCCTTCGGACGTTCCTTACCATAGCTGATGGCTTCGATCTGGTTGGCGTTGACGCCCAGCAGAGTCATCGTGCGTGCCACGGCATCGGAACGGCGTTGGCCCAGTGCCAGATTGTATTCCGCACTGCCGCGAGCGTCGGTGTTGCCTTCGATACGGACCTTCTGGCTGGTATGGCTAGTCAGATAGTTCGCATGCATTTCGATCATCGGACGGTATTGGTCTTTGACCACATAGCTGTCGAAATCGAAGTAGACCGAGCGTTGTTGCGCGAGCGGGCTTTGAGGATTGAACGGATCCATGACTTGCCCTGCGGACGCCGAATTCGAACCGGCCGATCCGTTGCCGTTGTGATCCAGCGGCACGGAGCTGCATGCTGCCAGGGAGGCGGCAAAGGCGGCGACTGTCAGAGTCCTGGTGATGCGCGAGCTCATTTAATGTCCTTTAAGAAAAAAGAGTCACACGAAAAAATCAGTTTGTGAACGGGCCCCAGGCTGGTTCGCGGACCTTGCCGTTGAGTACCGAGAGAGTCTGCCGGACTCGGCCGTCGGTCGACGTGACCGCCAGTACGCTGCGTCCGTTCTGGACGGCGCTATACAGCACTTGCATGCCATTGGGCGCGTAGCTGGGAGACTCGTCGTCGGGACCGTCCGTCAGGGTCTGTGCAGAACCCGAGTTCAAGGCTTGGCTGGCAATCCTGAAAGCACCATTACTGCGTGTAACATACACCAGTTGCTGTCCATCCGGCGATACCCTAGGTGAGACATTGTAACCGCCCGAGAAGGTCAGGCGCTGCGCTTCGCCACCCGATACTGCAACCTTGTAGATTTGCGGGCTCCCGCCGCGGTCGCTCGTGAAAACCAGCGACTGTCCATCGGGCGTGTAGTACGGTTCGGTATCGATCAGTGGCGACCGCATGACGCGACGCAAATTGGAGCCGTCGGAGTTGATGGTATATATCTGCGAGATGCTGTCCATAG
>DATNAI010000068.1:0-8586 GCA_035572875.1 Castellaniella sp.
CGCGGCAAGACGCTGGGCATCGTCGGATACGGGAATATCGGTTCCCAGGTCGGCATTCTGGCAGAGTCACTGGGCATGCGCGTGCTCTATCACGACATCGAGGCCAAGCTGCCCATCGGCAATGCGCACGCCACCAGCTCGCTGAAGAAATTCCTGGCGCAGGTGGACGTGGTGACCCTGCATGTGCCGGGCGGCAAGGAAACCGCCAATCTCATGGATGCGGAAGCCATCGCGGCCATGAAGCCGGGCAGCATTCTCATCAACGCCTCGCGCGGCACTGTGGTCGACATTCCGGCCCTGCACCGTGCCCTGAAGTCCGGCCATCTGTCCGGGGCCGCCATCGATGTGTTCCCCACGGAGCCCAAGAGCCGCGAAGAAGGCCTGGACAGCCCGTTGCGCGGGCTGCAGAACGTGATTCTGACCCCCCACATCGGCGGCAGCACCCAGGAATCCCAGGAGAACATCGGTCGCGAGGTCGCGGAAAAGCTGAAGCGTTTCGTGGGCAGCGGCACCACGAAGGGCGCCGTGAACTTCCCCGAGATCCCTTATCACGAGATGGCGGGCGCGGCGCGGATCATCCACATTCACCAGAACGTGCCAGGCGCCATGGGTGCGCTGAGCAATCTGATGGGCGAGTACGGATTGAACATCGTCAGCCAGCAGCTCCAGACCCGCGGGAAGATCGGCTACGCCGTCACCGATGTCGAGGGCGACATCACCGATCAGGTGATCGAGGGCCTGCGCAACCACCCGATCACGATCCGCTGCGATCGCGTCTGATCCGGCCTCGCGCCCGGACTTTCCGCTAGGCCCTGCGGCGTGCATGCACGACTGCAGGCGCCTCGTCGTTGGGCGGGTACAGCGGCAGCACGTCAGCCAGTGTGTGGGCGTTCAGGTGGTCCATGAAGGCTCGCAGGGCTCCGGCCACGATTGCGGTCAGCCCGCACCGTCCGCTCAGGATGCAGCGATTGTCCGTCCCCATGCATTCCACCAGCGCCAGGTCATTTTCCATGTCGCGGATCAAATCTCCCAGGCGGATGTCTTCAGGCTCGTGAGCCAGCGCCATGCCGCCGTTCTTGCCGCGCACCGTCCGAATCCAGCCGCGCTGGGCCAGCCGGTTCGTGATCTTCATCAAGTGCGGCTCCGAGATCCCATAGGCGCTGGCGATCTCGGCGATGGTGCAAAGGCGGTCGCGGTGCCCGCTGAGGTAGATCAGCAGGCGCACCGCGTAATCGCTCATGTTCGTCAGGCGCATGACGAAATCCGTTCAGTGGATGTGGGGAGCCGGAACGATGGGCTTCATGGTCCCTGACGCCGGTCCCGGCTTGCCGGGCCGCGGGCGGATGAGCATGGGGACGAAGCGCCATAGATACAGACCCATGCAGAGGATCCAGGCCGCCGCCGCCAGGTGCAGCAGGTGGACGCTGGCCACTGACGGCCAGAGCGCGGCCAGCCGCAGCAGGACGGCCAGGATCATCAGCCAATAGCTGGCGAGCATGCTGCGGTCCAGAGCCAGCGGGCGCCCCAGGTGTCCCAGCGCAGTCCGCGTCACCATGCCGATGATGAGCACGCAAAAGCCCGCCAGTCCGATCAGGTGGACGTGGGTGGCCGCGCGGGCGAAGACGCCGTGCATCAGCGTGGGATTGAACAGGCCGCTGATCTGCACCGCCGCGGCCAGCAGGCCGAGTGCGATGAAGGTGTACCCCAGGTACAGGATCCAGAGCATGGGCTTGTGGCGCACGGCAGCGGGATTCCAGCTCACGAGCTGGACCAGGCTGATCAGGCCGGTGAGCGCCAATGCCGCCGCCATGGCGACGGGCCGGTGCAGCAGACCGGCCACCAGGGCGGCTACGCTGAACACCATCTGTGCCTGGCCCGAGCGGGTCAGCATGGGGATCTTCAGGCCGGGCACCATGCGCATCGAGAAGAACGGAATCACGCGCCGCGCGATCAGGAGCGCGATCGTCGCCATGCCGATGAGTCCCAGATCAAAGCGCTGCATGAGCACGACGTAGTCGCCCCGCAGCGCAGCGAGCAGATACAGCAGATCCGCCACCCCTAGCGCCAGCACCAGCAGCGGGAGTCCATAGTTGCGCCGGCTGTGGCCTTTCAGGACCACGCGGGCCAGGCATGCCGCCGCCGTCAGGAAGAACAGCAATTCGGCCGCTGTGGCGATCCAGAACCCGGCAAGGCCGCCGAACAGGAAGCCCATTCGCGCGATGAACCAGAGCGCGGCGAGTCCGCCCAGCGGCGCGCCGTGCAGCGGATTGAAGCCCGTCCAGGTCGCGCTGGCCGTCAGCAGGAAGCCGACGGCGATAGTGATGATGAAGCCCCACAGCATCTCGTGCGCGTGCCACGCCACCAGCGACAGCGGAGCCCCCAGGAGTTGGGGCGCGTAAATCCACAGGGCGATCGAGATCAGCGCCCATGCCGTGCCGGCCAGGTACAGCGGGCGAAACCCCAGCCCCAGGAAGGCGGAAAGGGAGGGTTGCGCGGGGGCGGGAGCGGATTGCTCCTCAATGTTATTGAGCAGGCGAGACATGAGGCAGTTCCATCGGAGGTTGATCGGGGTGGTGGCTGATTTGGTAGCCGTACCACAGACTGCGCGCCACCCGCCGTGCGAATTCCCCGGCCTGTTCGACGAACGGCGGATTGTCGAACTCGGCCAGCGTCTGCCCGAACAGATCCAGCCAGCGCAGGAACATGGCGCCTTCCAGGCCCGGCAGCGCCACATGGCGCGGCATCGGTGTGCCGCTGTAGGTGCCTGTGCGGCGCAGCAGCGAGGACCAGAAGCGCACCATGCGTTCCAGATGTTCGTCCCAGTCGGCAACGTGGGCCTCGAAGATGGGGCCGAGGACGCTGTCCCGGCGCACGCGTCCGTAGAAGTGGTGGACCAGGGTCGTGATTTCTGCTTCGGTACAGATGTCGGCGTCGGGCATGCGGACCTTCTCGTCGGTAAGGAGTGATTTTTTAAAGGTTCATATTATAGGTATCTTCTAACGACTTCGGAAGCCCCCGCGGCGCCGTGGCGTCGCGGACGGGCCTTCAGTTATGATCAGGCTCTTCGAGTCGTTTCGAGAATGTCCGCCGTGCCCGCCACCTTGTCTTGCATCATCCCCTGCCTGAATGAGCAGGCCAATCTGGGTGTGCTGCTACCCCAGTTGTTGGCGACGCTGGCCGGCGAGGACTGTGCCGCCGAGGTCATCGTGGTCGACGACGGCAGCACGGATGGCACGCCGGAACTCATGCGTCATTGGGTGAGCCTTCACCCCGAAATCGTCTATCTGCGCCTGTCGCGCAATTTCGGCAAGGAAGCCGCGCTGACGGCCGGCCTGGAAGCGGCGCGCGGGGATGCGGTGGTATGCCTGGATGCGGACATGCAGCACCCCCCGGAGATGATCCGCACCATGCTGGCTCGCTGGCGGGCCGGTGTGCAGATGGTTTATGCCGTGCGCGCCACACGCCACGACGAGAGCTGGTTCAAACGGCTGGGTTCGCAGATGTTCTACGCCCTGATGCGCACGTCCTCGGGGCTGCGAGTGCCTCCAAACGCGGGGGACTTCCGCCTCATGGACCGCGTGGTGGTGGACGCCCTGCTGCGCTTGCCCGAAAGGGACCGCTTCATGAAGGGGTTGTTCGCCTGGGTGGGCTTCGAAGCCGAGGCGCTGCCCTACATTCCCCCGCAGCGACTGCACGGCGTGACGAAATTCCGACCCCTGCGGTTGCTGCGCTTTGCGGTGGACGGACTGACGGCGTTCACGACCTGGCCGCTGCGTCTGCTGAGTCTCGTGGGTGCCTGCGTGTCGTTCCTCGCCTTTGTATATGGGCTCTTCATCATCATCAGCCATTGGTTGTATGGTGACCCGGTCCGGGGCTGGGCGACGCTCATCACCGTCGTCCTGTTCTTCTCGGGGGTGAACCTGATGTCGCTCGGGGTGGTGGGCGAATACGTCGCCCGCATCTTCACCGAGGTCAAGGCGCGGCCGGTTTATCTGCTGCGGGAGCGCACCGGCCAGGGGCTGGAAGGTCCCGACGGGACCCCGTCATGAGGCTGCGTTCGGTGGGTCGCCGGGGAATGGCCGGCGTCCAGAGGCTGGGGGAGCATCTGGCGACCCGGCGTTCGTGGATCTGGATCTTCGCGCTGACGTTCGCCTGGCTGGCGACCACCACCTGGATGTATCCGCTGCTGCTGCCCGACGAGGGCCGTTATGTCGGGGTGGCGTGGCACATGCTCGCGTCCGGAGACTATCTCACGCCGCGCCTGGATGGTTTGCCGTTCTTCCACAAACCGCCCTTGTTCTATTGGCTCACTGCGGCTTCCCTGCATCTCTTTGGCGAAAATGCCTGGGCGGGGCGCCTCTGTTCGGTGCTGGCCGCGACGATTCTGGTGACCTTTTTCTACGTTTTTCTCCGGCGCTACGCGCGCCGGCGGGCCGCCAGCCTGGCCGTCCTGATCCTGGCCGTCCAACCGTTCCTGTTCGGCGCGGCCCACTACGCCAATCTTGACATGCTGGTGGCCGCGCTCATGTGCCTGACCATCATGGCCGGGGCCGATGCCGTCTTCCGGCGGGATCAGATCCTGGAAGACCGTGTGCCGCTGGTCGCCATGTACGCGGCCGCCGCCGCCGGGTTCCTGGCCAAGGGGCTCATCGGCGTGGTCTTGCCGGGCGGAGTGCTGTTCTTCTGGCTGCTGGCCCGGCGCCGCTTCGATGCCATGGCGCGCCTGCTGTGGTGGCCCGGGATCCTCCTGTTCCTGATTCTGACACTGCCCTGGATGGTGGTGATGCAGGTGCGCCACCCCGATTTCTTTCATTACTACATCGTGGTCCAGCACTTCCAGCGGTTTCTGGAACCTGGATTCAACAACCCGCATCCGTTCTGGTTCTATGTGCCGGTGGTGCTGGGCCTGACCCTGCCCTGGTCGATCCAGGTCTGGCGATGGTTTCAACCGCACGGGCCGTTGGATGCGTCGTTCGTCCCGCCGGTGCGCCGGCTGGAGCAGGTCGATCGCCGGGTGTTGCGCGGCCTGATGCTGTCCTGGCTGCTGGTGGTGCTGGTGTTCTTTTCGATTCCCACCTCCAAGCTCGTGGGCTACGTGATCGCGGCGCTTCCGCCGTTTGCCTGGTTCATCCAGGAGGTCTTCGAGCAGCGACTGGCGCAGGGCTCGCCGGCCACCGGCCGTTCCATCGCGCGCCATGTGGTCATTGCCGCCCTTGTCTGCTGGTTCGCCGTGGCCGCGTTGCTGGTGTTCCCCCAGCGCAGCACGCGGCCGCTGGCCCAGGTGCTGGCGAAGCAGGCCGGGCCGGGCGACCAGCTCGTGATGCTGGATCAGTACGCCTATGACCTGCCGATGTACGCCGATTGGCGTGCGCCGATTGCCGTGGTCTCGAACTGGGATGATCCCAACCTGAAACAGGCCGACGACTGGCGGCTGGAACTTTACGATGCCGCGCAGTTTGAACCGGACGCGGGCCATCGCTTGCTCTGGCTGCCGGCGCGCCTGCAAAGCTTCCTGTGCGCGCCTGATCACCCCACGACGTGGCTGGTGGGGTACCTGGATGAGGCTCACCGTTTCCCGGTGCTTGCCGGGCTGGCTCCCCAGGCGCTCGCCCCCAAGATGGGGTTGTGGCGCGTGGCGGCGGGCGAGGCTGTCAGCGGCTGTGGCGAAACGCCCAATAGCGCCCCAAAATGAAGGTCAGGCCGGCGATCGCAATGAGTACCAGCGCCAGCAGAATGTCGTAGCGGATGGTGGTCCATTTCAGCAGCGCTGCATAGGCGGTTTCGTTGACCGCGAAGCCCAACGCCGAGACCATGAAAAAGCGCACGGCCGCTCGTACCAGCGGGGCGTGCTGGTGCCGGAAGGTCAGCCGGTAGTGCCCTGAGAAGGATACGCAGAAGGCCACCAGCCAGCCCACGACGTTGGCGACCAGCGGGCGCAGACCCGCTCCCGCCACGCAGGCCACAGCCACGGCCCAGTGAGTTGCGGCCGCCGCGCAGCCTACAATGATGAACCAGCCGATCTGGGCAGCGAGCTTCTTCAACATGGATCCTGATTCTCATCCCGCAGCACATGAACACCGGCGCATTGTATTGTGTGCCGACGACTTTGGCATGAATGCCGCGGTGGATGCCGGGATTCTGGCGCTGGCCGCACAGCGCCGGCTGTCCGCCACGAGCGTGCTGGTGGATGGACCCATGGCCGCGCGCGACATGCCTGGCCTGCTCCGGACGCATCTGCAGCTCGGCCTGCATCTGAATCTGACCGAATCGTTCGGGCAGCCCGATCTGTGTCAGCCGTTGCGCCGCTTGATCCCGGCCGCTTATGCGCGGCAGTTGCGCCGGCGTCCCCTGGTGGCCGCCATTCGGCGCCAGATGGCGCGGTTCCAGACGCTGGTGGGCCGATTGCCCGATTACATCGATGGTCATCAGCATGTCCACCAATTGCCAGTCGTGCGGGAGGCCCTGCTGGAAGTGATCGGCGCGTCGCCGGGGTACCAGCCGTGGGTCCGCCATACGGGGAGACCCAGGATGTCCGGTCTGCCGCTGCGTTTGCGGCTGAAGGCGCGGGTGATCGCCACACTGGGCGCATCCGCTTTGCGGCGGCAACTGCGGGCGCAGGGATATTCCTGCAATCCGGGGTTCCTGGGCGTGTATGATTTCCAGGGTGGCGTTTCGGCCTATCAGCGCTGGGTGGCCCTCTGGTTGTCGCAGTGCCAGGCGGGGGACGTGTTCATGTGTCACCCGGCATCGGGTCCTGATCCCGGTGATCCCCTGTCGGAGCAGCGTCAGGCCGAACTGTCCGTCCTGTCCGGCGCGCCCTTTGGCCGGTGGCTGGAAGACTATCATTTGATTGTGGCCGGTGCCGGCGAATTGCGCGGCGCGGCGTCTCGGGAGACTTTCACATGAGCTTGCCCTATCGTACCCTGACCCCGGATTTCTCGGTCTCTCCCCAGCTCCAGCCCGCCGACATGCAGGCGCTGGCTGACGCGGGGTTCAAGTCGGTCATCATCAATCGCCCGGATGGCGAGGGTGGGGCCGAGCAGCCGTTGTCGGCCGATGTGCTGCGCGCCGCCCGTGACGCAGGCCTCGAAGCCCGCTATCAGCCGGTCGTGAGCGGCTCCATCACCGAAGCGGATGTCGCGGAGTTTGCCCGCATCCTGCGGACCTTGCCGGCGCCTGTGCTGGCTTTCTGCCGTTCCGGCGGGCGGTGCACCAAGCTGTTCGAATCGGCCCACGAGCTGGGGAATCTGTAGGCGTCCCTGGCCTGTCGAGGGGCGGTTCTGTGGCCGGCCCCCAGGATTGACGAGTGTCAAGCGGTGACCGGACTCAGGGCTGATACGAGTGTTCTTTCCGGCCCGGCGCGGTTATGCTGAACAGTGTGGATAGTTTTTGGAGGTCTGCAAATGTTCAAGAAAATCCTGATCCCTACAGACGGCTCCAAGCTTTCGGCGCAGGCCGCCAACAAGGGCGTATGCTTTGCCCGCACGATAGGCGCCGAGATTCTGGCGTTGCATGTGACACAGCCATTCGCTGCGACAGTGGGCTTCGACGGGATGGCCGCGGCCTATGCCATCACCGACGAGGACTATGATCGGTCGGCGGCCGAGCAGGCCAAAAAGTACCTGCAGGCGGTGCTGGATCGTGCTGCCACAGCCGGTGTGAAGGCCCAATCCAAGGTCGTCTCCAACTTCAACGTGGCCGATGGCATCGTTCACGCGGCGAAGGAAGAGAACTGCGACCTGATCTTCATCGGCAGCCATGGCCGCAGCGGCCTGTCGCGGCTGCTGCTGGGCAGCGTCACAGTGAAGGTGCTGGGGCTGGCAAAGGTCGCCACGCTGGTGTATCGCGTCAAGGAAAACGATTGATGGGTTGACCTGACCCGGTGCTGTGGCCCGGATCGGTCATGATTCGGGCTGTTGCATGAGTCGAGTGATCTTTCATGAAGAGAACGGGGTGGACCGCCCCGTTCCGCGGCTTGCCATGGGCGAGGCCGTCCAGGATGGCTACGGGCGTCCGTTGCGGGATTTGCGCATTTCCGTGACCGATCGCTGCAATTTCCGCTGCCGCTACTGCATGCCGCGCGAGGTCTATGGGGCCGATCATGTATTCCTGCCGCGCAGCGCGCTGTTGACCTTCGAGGAAATCACCCGCGTGGCGCGCATTGCGTTGACGCTGGGGGTGCGCAAGATCCGGCTGACCGGGGGCGAACCGCTGATGCGCAAGCATCTGGAAGTCCTGGTCGGGATGCTGGCGCCGTTACGGGCACCCGATGGCACCGCGCCGGAACTGACGCTCACCACCAACGGCGCGCTATTGGCGCGCCATGCAACGGCGCTCGCCCAGGCGGGATTGAACCGCGTGACCGTCAGCCTGGACGCCATGGACGATGCGATCTTCCAGCGCATGAGCGACAGTGGCGTTCCGGTGGCCGACATTCTGGCCGCCATGGACTCGGCGGTGCAGGCTGGACTGCCGCCCCCCAAGGTCAATATGGTTGTGCGGCGCGGCATGAACGACGATCAAATCCTGCCCATGGCGCGGCATTTCCGCCACACCGGCCAGGTGCTGCGTTTCATCGAATACATG
>DATNAI010000069.1:0-5320 GCA_035572875.1 Castellaniella sp.
CGCCTCGGGCGGACTGGGCTCCGCCATCGCGCTGGGTTTTGCTCGCCACGGCGCGCGCGTCGTCGCCGCGGATCTCGATCACGCGGGCGCCGAGACCATCGCCCGGGAGATCCGCGACCAGGGCGGCGAGGCCTGGGCCGAAACCATCAACGTCACCGAACGGGCCGCCGTGCGGTCATGGGCGGACGACCTCAAGAATCGCATCGGCCCCATCGACATCCTGGTCAACAACGCCGGGATCTCGGGCCGGGCGCGCTTCGACGATCCGCAGTCGGCCGAGGTCTGGGATCGCATCCTTTCGGTCAACCTGGAAGGCGTCTTCAATGTCACCCACGCCTTCGTCGAACAGCTCAAGGCGACGCGCGGCAGCATCATCAGCCTGTCCTCCATCGTCGCCTTCGTCAGCGGACCCTCGACCGCCGCATACATCGCCTCCAAGGGGGCCGTGCGGTCTCTGACGCAGGCGCTGGCCCGAGACCTGGCTCCTCATGGGGTCCGGGTGAACGCCGTAGCGCCGGGATTCATGCTGACCGACATGGTCAAGCCTCAGCTCGCTACCCCGGGTGGAACCGACTGGTTCATGAAACGCGCCCCTATGGGACGAGGCGGTGAACCGGACGAAATCGTGGGCCCCATCGTCTTCCTGGCGTCCGAGCTGGCCACTTATGTGACGGGTGTGGTGCTGCCAGTGGACGGCGGTTTTCTGTCAGCCTGACAAAGGAAATACACATGAATGCAGTGGCATTGGTCACCGGCGCCGCCGGCGGCATGGGACGCGTCATCGTCCGGCGCCTCGCCCAGGACGGATTTTCCGTCGTGGCTGCGGACCGGGCCGACGACCCGCTGACCAAACTGGAACAACAGCTCAAAAAGGAAGGCCTGGACATCCAGACCCGCGTGGTGGACCTGGCCCAGGAAGCCGCCATCGCGGCGCTGCTCGATGGACTGCCCGCGCTATCGGCGCTGGTCAATAGCGCCGGCCTGTTCGACGAACGCGACTTCTTCAAATTGACGCAAGAAGACTTTCGCCGCATGTACGAACTGAACCTGATTGCCGCCGCCACGCTGACCCAGCGTGCCGCCGCGAGAATGAGTGCGGGCGGCAAGATCGTCAACATCGCCTCGCGCGCCTACCTGGGCGCGCGCCACCACGCCCACTACGTCGCCTCCAAGGCAGCCCTGGTCGGATACACGCGCGCCAGCGCCATGGAGCTGGCCCCCAGGGGCATCCTGGTCAACGCCATCGCGCCGGGGCTCATCGACACCCCGATGCTGCGCGCCCTCACTCCGGAACGACTGGCGGCACAGCTCGCCTTGCAGCCCACAGGCAAGGCCGGCACCCCGGAGGACATCGCCAATGCGGTGTCCTTCCTGGCCGCCCCCGGCATGTCCTTCATTACCGGCCAGGTGCTGTTCGTGGACGGGGGCAAATCGCTGGGCGGATCGGGAGCGTGACCATCATGGAAAACATCGAATGGAACCAGACAGTCGACGTGGTCGTGGCAGGTTCGGGCGCGGGCGGAATGTCGGCGGCGCTCACCGGCCATTTGGAAGGGCTGGATGTCCTGCTGGTCGAGAAGACCGACCGTATCGGCGGTTCGACGGCCGTCTCGGGAGGCGCCATCTGGATCCCGTTGAATCCGGGGGCGGCCGCCGCCGGGCATGGTGACGATAGCTATGAAAAGGTCTGGGAGTACCTGCAGCAGATCGTGGGCCGCGCATCCCCGGATGATCTGAAGGAAGCCTATCTCCGGAACGGCCCCGAAATGCTGGACTACATGAGGGCGCACCAAGTCCTGGACGTGGCGACGCGCACCTATTCCCCGGACTACTATCCCGACAGTCCGGGCGCCGCGCTCGGGGGCCGGGTGGTGGATCCGACCCCGTTCGATGGCAAACGGCTGGGCGCCCACTTCAAGGAGCTGCGCGATCCCCTGAAAGAATTCGTGGTCCTGGGTGGCATGATGGTGACCGTCACCGACGTCTACCAACTGCTTGCCGCCACACGGTCCCCGAAGTCCTTCTGGTATTCGGGCAAGCTGGTTCTGGCATTCTGGCTGGACCGCCTGCGCGGTTACCACCGCGGCACCCGGCTGCTGCTGGGCAATGCACTGGCGGGGCAGCTTTTCCTCGCCGTCCTGAAGCACAAGATCCCCTATCGGCTCGGCACCGCGGCACGCCGGCTGCATCGCGACGAAAGCGGACGAGTCATCGGCATCACCGTCGATCACAACGGCACGGAACATCATATCCGGACGCGCAAGGGCGTTGTCGTCGCCACCGGGGGCTTCCCGTGGAACGCCCAGCTTCGCGCCGAATACTTTCCCAAGCCCACCGGGCCCTGGTCCATGTCGCCCGAGGGCGACAGCGGCGACGGCATTGTCATGATGCGGGACGCTGGCGCGGTCATGGGGACCGGTCACGTGGCTCCCGCGTCCTGGGCACCCGTCTCGCTATGGAAAAAGCCGGACGGCACCATGACCCGATATCCGCACCTGGTGTGGGAACGGGCCAAGCCCGGCCTGATCGCCGTCAACCAGAACGGCGAGCGTTTCGTCAACGAATCCACGTCGTATCACGAATTCGTGAAGGCCATGTACGCGTCCGGAGAGAAGCCCGACATTCCGGCGTGGCTGATCTGCGACCGGCAATTCATCGATACCTGGGGGCTGGGGCTGGCGCTGCCCGGGGGTCGGCCACGCCAGCACCTGATCCGGGACAGGTACCTGATCGAAGCGCCCTCGCTGGCGGCACTGGCCGGGAAGATCGGCGTGGACGCACAGCGCCTGCAGGCCACCGTCGCACGCTACAACCAGTTTGCCGCCAAGGCCGAAGACCCGGACTTCGGCAAGGGTTCCACCGCATACAACCGCAATCTGGGCGATCCCTCGCACAAGCCCAACCCCTGCCTGCGGACGATTGGCGATGGTCCCTACTATGCGGTACAAGTGGTGGCGGGCGACATCGGGACGTCCTGCGGCATCCACACCGATCCGGGAGCGCGCGCGCTCGACGCCGAAGGGCAGGCCATCCCGGGACTTTTCGTCGCCGGCAACGACATGCAATCCGTCTTTGGCGGCACCTACCCGGGCTCGGGCATCACCCTGGGCCCGGCACTGACCTTCGGCTGGATGGCGGGCCGCGCATTGGCCGCGATGAACAACGGATAACTGAAAGGAAAATCGATGAAGCTGTACTACTCCACCACATCTCCTTACGTTCGCAAATGCCTGATCGCCGCGCGCGAGCTCGGTCTCATGGACCGTATCCAGATTGCCCCGGTCGTGACCATGCCCACTCAGCACAACGCAGAGCTCATGCAGCGGAATCCCCTCTGCAAGCTGCCGACCCTGGTTCTGGAAAACGGGTCGGTGCTCTACGACAGCCGCGTGATCTGCGAATACCTGAATACGCTGGCAAGCGGTTCCCTGATCCCCGAAGGAGACGCACGCTGGGACACGCTGGTGCGCCAGTCGCTTGCCGACGGGCTGCTGGATGCGGCGCTGCTGATGCGCTACGAAGCAGTCCTGCGCCCGAAGGAATTCCAATGGTCGGACTGGCAACAGACCCAGGAAGACAAAGTACGCAGCGCACTGCGCGAACTGGAGTCGACCGCCGCGACCTGGGTCGATCGCCTGGACCTGGGCACGATCGCGGCCGCAAGCGCCCTGAGCTACCTGGATCTGCGATTCCCCGAACTGGACTGGCGGGCCGCTGCGCCAACGCTCAAATCGTGGTTTGCCGCCTTCAGCGAGCGTCCCTCCATGCGTGGGACCGCGTTCAAGGCCTGACCATGGCCGCAGCGCGCCGAACTTGAATCTCTACCCGGATTCCTCATGAAACTAGCCACCCTCAAATCCGGCGCCCGCGACGGCCGGCTCGTCGTTGTCGCCCGCGATCTGGCGCGCTGCGTCGCCGTGCCGCAGATCGCCGCGACGCTGCAGGCCGCGCTTGATGACTGGTCGAGTTGCGAGCCCCGGCTTCGCGCCGTCTACGATCAGTTGAACGCCGGACAGGCCGCGCACGCACAACCCTTCGACGCCGCCGCCTGCCATTCACCGCTGCCGCGGGCCTACCAGTGGGCGGACGGCTCGGCCTACCTGAATCACGTGGAACTGGTCCGCCGCGCCCGCAACAGCCAGGTCCCGGAATCCTTTTTCACCGACCCGCTGATGTACCAGGGAGGCTCGGACTCTTTCATCGGACCGCGCGATCCCATCGTCGCCGACAGCGAAGACTGGGGCATCGACATGGAGGCCGAGGTCGCGGTGGTGACGGACGATGTTCCCATGGGCACATCGCCTGACGACGCCATCACAAAGATCCGCCTGGTGATGCTGGTCAACGACGTGTCGCTGCGCGGCCTGATTCCCGGCGAGCTCGCCAAGGGATTCGGCTTCTTCCAGTCCAAGCCCGCCAGCGCATTTTCACCCGTCGCCGTGACGCCCGACGAACTGGGGGACGCCTGGGCTGGCGGGAAGGCCCACCTGCCCATTCGGGTGGACTTGAACGGCGAGCCGTTCGGGTGCCCCGACGCCGGCCAGGACATGACGTTCCATTTCGGACAGCTCATCGCCCACGCCTCGCGCACGCGGGAGCTGGAAGCCGGGAGCATCATCGGCTCCGGGACCATTTCCAACAAGCAGGGCGGGCTCAACGGCTCCAGCATCCGCAACGGCGGCGTGGGCTACTGCTGCATCGCCGAAGTCCGCATGTACGAGACCATCGAAACCGGCCAGCCGGCAACGCCGTTCATGCGTTTCGGCGACCGGGTGCGCATCCACATGGAAGACGCGCAGGGCCGGAATATCTTCGGCACCATCGATCAAGTCATCACTCGCCGCGCGGAGGCGTGAAAGTCATGTACGAGCTGTATTCCTACTTCCGCAGTTCAGCGGCGTACCGGGTCCGCATTGCGCTGGGTCTCAAGGGCCTGGACTTCAAACTGACCCCGGTGCATCTGCTCAAGCACGGCGGGGAACAGCACTCCGCCGAATATCGGCGCATCAACCCCGAAGGCCTGGTGCCGACGCTGGTAGACGGCGAGACGGTGCTGACGCAGTCCCTGGCCATCATCGAATACCTGGACGAAATGCATGGTCCGCGCACGCTGCTGCCCGACGATCCATTGTCCCGCGCCCGCGTGCGCGCCCTCGCCTTGCAGGTCGCCTGCGATATCCACCCGCTGAACAACCTGCGGGTACTGCGTTGGCTGGCCCATGAGATGCAGGTGGAAAAGGACATGCGCGATACCTGGTACCGGCACTGGATCGCGGTGGGCTTCGATGCGCTGGAAGCCAGCTTGCAGTCGCCGCAGACC
>DATNAI010000070.1:0-3528 GCA_035572875.1 Castellaniella sp.
GAATCTGTTGAGCAATGTGCCTTTGTAGAGCGCACGGATTGGTAGCGGTGCATTTTCCGCGTGACCGCCAGCTGCGCAGGGCCGTGCGGCGCAGCGGCTGCTGATCTATCGCGTTCATCGACAGTCGGTGATAGTGACCGACCGCTTAGATACTGGAAGGGGGAAACATGACGCAAGCAACGAGAGCGATCGTCCACCGAGCCGTGGGCGGCGTGCTCTCCGTAATGGCGTTCGGGGTGTTGGGCCTGGTCTCGGCCCACGCCGCGGAGCCGGGCAACGGTGATCTGGAGATAGTGCCCGTTACAAAGAACGTCTACATGATCCCCGGTGATGGGGGTAACGTCGTCGTTCAGGTCGGCGTTGACGGCGTTGTGCTTGTCAACGCGGGCGCGGCGGATGGGGCTGACCGTCTGCTGGCGACCATCAGGAAGATAACGCCGCTGCCTATTCGCTACATCATCAATACCGATGGAGATCCTGGGTCCACCGGTGGAAATTCGGCCATCGCCGCGGCTGGCCAGAGCTTGTACAACCCACCGCTGGGCCCGGGCGCAGCCATCATGGCGTACAGCTCCGTGCTGGCACGCGTGGCACAGACACCTGGATTTCCCGACAGTGGCTGGCCGACCCAGGCTTATATGAGCCCGCAGTACAGCCTCATCATCAACAGCGAGCCGATCATTACCCGCTATGAACCCGCGGCCCACTCCGACGGCGACAGCTTCGTGATGTTCCGCAAATCCGATGTCATTGCTGCCGGAAATGTCTTCGACCTGGATCATTTTCCGATGATCGACCTGGAGCATGGCGGCAGCATCAAGGGTGAGATCGCCGCTCTGAACGACCTGCTGCAGCTGGCGATTGCCCCGGCACCCCTGGTCTACGACTACGCCGATAACGGCACGCAAGTCATACCCGCTCATGGGCGGATCTGCGAGCAGTGGGAGGTCGTCGATTATCGCGACATGGTGGTGATCATCACCGACACCATCGCCGACATGATGAAGCGCCATATGACGCTGGATCAGATCGAAAAGGCGGATCCGACCAAGGCGTACGAAGCCCGATACGGCTCGACCACGGGTCCCTGGACAACGAACATGTTCGTCGAAGCGGTTTACAAGAGCCTGCAAGCGGCGAATTCGAAGAAGCGATAGGTGAGCACGATGCGAAACTCCCTTTGGAAATCCTCCCTCCCGATGACGCTGGCAGTGCTGGCATCGCTGGGAATGCAGACGGTCGCGCACGCCCAAGGCCGGCGCGGTGCTGGACGCGCCGGCCCGCCGCAGCCCGCCGAAGCTGCCGCACCCATCGATCTCACGGGCTACTGGACTTCGCTCATAACCTTCGACTGGAGATTTCGAATGGTCACGCCCCCGCCCGGGGACCACGAGGCCGTTCCGCTCACAGCCGCTGGGATCGAGATCATGAATGCCTGGGATCCCGCCAAGGACACGGCGGCGGGCGAGCAGTGCAAGTCCTACGGCGCGCCGATCATCATGCGCGTCCCGGGACATCTGCACGTCTCCTGGCAGGACGATCAGACCATGAAGATGGAGATCGATACGGGTCAACAGACTCGCCTGTTTCACTTCGCACGCTCGGCGGATGGCCGCGGCGCCCCCTCGTTGCAGGGTTACTCCGTGGCTTCCTGGGACCAACAGGGCCGAGGCGGGAAAAAATGGGGTCAGCTGAAAGTGACGACCACGGATCTGACGCCCGGCTACATTCGTAAGAACGGCATCCCCTACAGCGACAAGACGAGCGTGCTGGAGTACTTCGACCTGATGCCTCAGCAGTATCAGGGCGAAACGATCATGACGGTGACCAGCGTCGTTACCGACCCGGTCTATCTGTTTCAGCCGTTTACCACCAATGACATCTTCCGCAAGCTCCCGAGCGGTGACAGCTGGAAGCCCACGCCCTGCTCGGCAACGTGGTAAGGAACGAAACGAACATGACTAGCAAACAATTGCGGTTTCTGTCAGCGAATTCCACGGCGCGCGGCACGATCGCGGGTGGCGTGGCTGGCGTGATGGCTCTTATTCTCGCTTCGGCCGCCCTGCCCGCCCGGGCGCAGGTCGGTATCCAGGCGTCGCCGGTCGACTTGTCCGGATCGTGGGCTTCACCACTCACTCAGGACGCCCTGGAGCGCGTTCCCGGGCCGGTGCCAGGCGACTGGACCGGAATGCCGCTGACCGCGGGCGAGAAAGTTCTGGCCCAGTCATATGATGCGGCGATGCTGGCTGAGCCTGAAAAGGTCTGCCAGTTTTACAACCAGTGGCATTACATCGACGGCGCCTTCAGCCTGAGAATCTGGCCCATCGTGACCGGCCCCACGGACGGTGTCCGCGGCTGGCGGATTCAATCCATCGAAGACATCGGGGGCATGGAAATCTGGTTGGACAACAGACCGGTGCCTTCCGAATACGCGCGTCATACGCTGCATGCATTCTCGAGCGGTCATTGGGTGGGCAATATGCTCGTCGCCCACACGATCGATATGAAGCCGTCCGAGATGCGCCGCAACGGTGCCTTCATGAGCGATAAGGCGTCGCTGACGACCACCTTCATGCTCCAGGGCGACAGCTTGATGACGGTCGTCATGGCGCTGGAGGATCCCGTATATCTGACCGAGCCGTACATCTACGTACGCAGCTACGATAAATCGCCCAACCGTCCCGTTCCCAGCGCGTGGGGTCCCTGCATCCTCAATGACGAGGGCACGGAAGAAGGCCAGGTGCCGTTTTATCTGCCCGGGAAGAACCCGATCATGAACCAGGTGTATTCACAGGGAAAGCACCCCATCGTCGGCCAGATGATGCACTACTACCACATCCCCGCCATTGCTTCGGACGGCGGTGCGGACACCATGTATCCGGAGTTCCGCGACAAGATCAAGGACCAGTTCGTAGAGATGTATTCCAGCTTCCCGAAGGAGTGCACGGACGCGCAATACTGTGCCTTTGGAGGTGGGCCTCCGCGTGGGGCCGCTGCTCCGCCCCCGGCTGCCCCGCGTCGGGCGGCTCCGCAGGCGAAAGCAAAGAACGACTAAAATCCAACGACTGCACCATCGTCGAGGCCCGGCTGCTGTGAACACGGCAGCCGGGCCTCTTCGTTTTAGAGCGGCGATTCCGACGCTTCGATGCGGCTGAGCTAGTTTCCTATCGGATCCTGCAAACCCGGCGAAGCTCCTCGAAGCTCTGCGTGGCCCGCGGGCAGGCCATTCATCTGCAGCAAATACGCGACGATGTCGAAGTAGGTGTTCTGGCTGAGGCTCCCGGGAGCAGTCGGAGGCATCGTCATGTGCATTCGATCGACCAAATCACCCAACTTGCCCCACTTGTCCAGGAAGGTGTCGCCCTTCAGAGCGGGAATCTGCGCGATTCCGCTCAGGTTCGCCTGATGACAGGCACTGCAGTTTTGCGTGTAGGCGCTCTTGCCGCGCAGCGCCTGTTCCGCCGTGTAGACCTGCTCCGTGCCGCGACGTGCCTTGATGGGCTCGAGTCGCAACAGCGCGCCCTGCTG
>DATNAI010000071.1:0-8543 GCA_035572875.1 Castellaniella sp.
CCTGTGGGGAACTGGACTGCGGCGCGCGGAACTGGGCCGGCTGGCGGTCACCCTCGGTGCTGACGTCCCGATATTTGTGTTCGGGCAGCCGGCCTTCGCCCAGGGCATCGGTGAGGAGCTGACCGCCGTCACGCTACCGGACTGTGCGTATTGGATCGTCCAGCCTCGGGCCCAGGTGTCCACGCGGGAGATTTTTGCAGATCCTGATTTGACAAGAAATTCTGAATCGGTAAAAATCGCTGTCTTTACTGATTGGCAGAAAGGGCGATCAGGCCTATTTGGCCGCAACGACCTTGAAGCCATCGTCTTTCGACGACATCCGGCGGTTTCGCGGGTAGCGCAGGTCATGCGCGAAGCGGGACTGGAAGTTCGCATGACAGGTTCGGGCGGATGCCTCTTTGCTCCCTTCGAAAATCTGGCCGATGCGCGGCTGCAGCAGGATCGAATAATCAGTAAAATATCCAGCCTGCCTGGTGGCGCGGTTGGCGGATCCTGGGTTTGCCGGGGTTTGGCCGATCATCCGCTGCGCGGTTGGATTGTGGACTGAATATTGGGGAATCGCCAAGCTGGTTAAGGCACCGGATTTTGATTCCGGCATGCGAAGGTTCGAATCCTTCTTCCCCAGCCACTTCTGCGCTTAGCAGGCAGTATCCAGGCTGTTGAGTCGGCCCCTTCGGGGAGCAGTTCAACAGCCTTGTCATTTGACACATTGGTTCGAGACCATGGCACAAGACAGATTCATGATTTTCACCGGCACGGCCAATCCTCGTCTGGCGGTCGATGTGGTGAATCACCTGGACATGTCGCTGGGCAAGATGACCGTCGGCCGTTTTTCCGACGGCGAAGTCATGGTCGAGATCAACGAAAACGTGCGCGGCAAAGACGTCTTCGTGCTGCAGCCGACTTGTGCACCCACCAATGACAACCTGATGGAAATCATGGTGATGGTCGATGCGCTGCGGCGTGCTTCGGCCCGCAACATCACGGCCGCCATTCCGTACTTCGGGTATGCCCGCCAGGATCGCCGGCCGCGGTCGGCGCGCGTGGCCATCTCGGCGCGCGTTGTGGCCAACATGCTGCAGGTCGTGGGTGTGGACCGGGTGTTGACCATGGACCTGCATGCCGACCAGATCCAGGGGTTCTTCGACATTCCCGTGGACAACATCTACGCCGGTCCCATCCTGCTGGGCGACATCTGGAGCCGCAACTTCCGGGACCTGGTCGTGGTGTCTCCCGACATCGGCGGCGTGGTTCGGGCACGGGCACTGGCCAAGCAGCTTGAATCCGACCTGGCGATCATCGACAAGCGCCGCCCGCGGGCGAATGTGTCCGAGGTCATGAACATCATTGGCGACGTCAACGGTCGCACTTGCATCATCATGGATGACATGGTGGATACGGCCGGTACGCTGTGCAAGGCCGCGAAGGCCCTGAAGGAACGCGGCGCGGGTGCCGTCTATGCGTATTGCACGCACGCGGTCCTGTCGGGCGAGGCCGTCAAGCGCATCGTGGAATCCGACCTGAACGAGGTCGTGGTCACCAACACGATCCCGCTGTCCGAAGCGGCCCGCCAGTGCGGCAAGATCCGCCAGTTGTCCTGCGCGGCGCTGCTGGGTGAAACCATCCAGAGGATTTCCACGGCGGAATCCGTCAGTTCTCTGTTTGCCGATTGATTTTTCGTCTCCCGCTGGTCGCGGCGGGAGATTTTCGGGTGGCGTAGCCGCCCACAGCCACGGGGGCCGATCATGGCACCCGCCATTTGGAGTTTTCCATGCAATTCACCGCTTCTTCGCGTGGCGTTCAGGGTTCGAGTGCGAGCCGCCGCCTGCGCCGCGCCGGTCGCGTCCCTGCCATCGTCTACGGTGGCAAGTCCGCTCCGGCCAACATCGAACTGGATCACAACGAGATCTACCACGCACTGAACAAGGAAGAGTTCCACGCCTCCATTCTGGATATGATCCTGGACGGCAAGAGCGAACAGGTCCTGGTGCGTGCTGTGCAGTGGCACCCCTACAAGCAACTGGTCCTGCACGTGGACTTCCAGCGCGTGGATGCCACCCAGGCCCTGACCACGCGTGTGCCAGTGCACTATCTGAACGCCGATCAAAGTCCGGCCGTGAAGCTGGCCGGTCAAGTGATCACCCACGGCCCGTCCGAGCTCGACATCTCCTGCCTGCCGGCCAACCTGCCGCAGTTCATCGAAGTGGACCTGAGCGGCCTGATCGGCAGCGCTCGCCTGTACCTGGCGGACATCACGCTGCCGATCGGCGTGAAGTACGTCCCGCATGGCGGCGATACCAACCCCATCATGGCCCAGGCCGCCGATGTCAAGGAAGTGAAGGACGATACCGCCGCCGGTACGCCGGCCGCCCCGGCCGCGCCGGAAGCGCCGGCTGCCGAGTAAGCCTGCTGCTGTCGTGATCTTCGGACCCCCGCACGGCGTGAGCCGGCGGGGGTTTCGTCCTATGATGGACATCGCTCGAAATACGAACTGATAAGGTTGCCTGCCAGATGACTACGCCGATCCGTCTCATTGTGGGGCTGGGAAACCCGGGCCCGGAGTACGAGGCGACCCGTCACAACGCCGGCTTCTGGCTGGCGGATCACTTTGCCGACGATCTGCATGCCGCCTTTCAGCTCGAAAAGCCTTTCTTTGCCTGGGTGGCCCGTGCCCGCCATGCCGGCCAGGGCGTAGTCCTGGCCAAACCGATCACGTTCATGAACAAGTCGGGCCAGGCTGTGGGTGCGCTGGCGCGGTTCTACAAGCTGCAGCCCGAAGAAATCCTGGTGCTGCACGATGAACTCGACCTGCTGCCGGGCGCCGTGAAGCTCAAATTCGGCGGCGGCCATGCCGGCCACAACGGTCTGCGCGATATCCAGGCTGTCCTGGGCACGTCGAAATTCTGGCGGCTGCGCATCGGGACGGGTCACCCGCGCAGCCTGGGACTGGATCAACCCGTGATCAATTTCGTGCTCCACCCGCCGCGCAAGCAGGACATGCCCGGTATCGACGATGTGATCGACCGGTGCCGCGGGGTGTTGCCGCAGTTGCTGGATGGGGATCTGGACCGCGCCACGGAGCGATTGCACCAGAGTAACGCTCATGCCTAGCGTCCCGTCGGGCTGGCTCGCGACATGAACGGACCGAACAGGACTCTTGCCGCCATGCTTGGCTTTTGGCGCCCGCCCGGTCTGCCCACCATGGGCGAGGAGATCCTCGATTTCCTGCGGTTCCTGAAACGGCCGCGGCTTGGTCCGCGCCTGGGCGCCCATGCCGCTGGGCGCAGTATTCGCGCAGACTTTTCTCCCGGGGTGCCCTGGTGGCGATTGCTCGGCTGGGCGCTGCTGCTATGGCTGGTGAATCTCTTCGTGTTTGCGCCGCTGGCCCTGTCGGCCGCTCAGGCCACGGGTGCCCAGCATCGCCTGGATCTCTACAACTTGCCGTGGCTGACGGCGCTGATCTGGGCTCCGGTGATCGAAGAGCTGACTTTTCGTTATGTCCTGCGGCGCCCCGCCATGATCATCTGGTTCGTGCCGCTCATGATCGCCATTCTGGTCCAGGGGCCCGGGGCCACTTCCGCGGCCATGGCTATCCTGGCGCTGTTGCTGTTGGCGGCGCCGGCCTGGTATCCGGCCGGCCATCGGTGGCAGCGGGCCTGGACTCTTTCCTGGCCTCAGCGCAGGGCGGCGCGTCGGCTCTATCCCTGGTTATTTCACTGCAGCGCCGTGGCGTTTGCGGCCGTTCATCTGTATAACTTCCGTTTCGATCGCATGTCGCTGTTTCTGTTGCCCCTGTTGGTACTGCCGCAGTGGGTGACCGGCATGGTGCTGGGCTGGATGCGGACCCGTCGCGGGGTCGGCGCTTCGATGGTGCTGCACGCACTGTTCAACGGCGGGCCGTTGCTGTTGCTGGCGGTGATCCTGCATTTTGCCTCAGGGCTGGCGCCGGGGTGAGGGGTGCTCAAGAGGCTCCGCCGTGCGGCCCCTCCGGGGGCGGGTAGGCGCACGGCGCCGACGGTACAATAGCGGCGGCGGGTGGCCTCTCGGGGAGTCGTATCCGGCCTCCGGCCACGGGCGTGCGCCGTCGCCCCCGTCCTCTTTTCTTCTCTGATTCGGAATCCTCATGGCACTGCAATGCGGCATCGTTGGCTTGCCCAACGTCGGCAAATCCACCCTGTTCAACGCCCTGACCAAGGCAGGCATCGCGGCGGAAAATTATCCGTTTTGCACCATAGAGCCCAACGTCGGCGTCGTGGAAGTTCCCGATGCGCGGCTGGCGAAATTGGCCACTATCGCGAAGCCGGAGCGTATCGTCCCGGCCGTCGTGGAATTCGTGGATATCGCGGGCCTCGTCGCCGGCGCTTCCAAGGGCGAGGGCCTGGGCAACCAGTTCCTGGCCAACATTCGCGAGACGGATGCCATCGTCCACGTCGTGCGCTGCTTCGAGGACGAGAATGTGGTGCACGTGGCGGGCCGCGTGGATCCCATCTCCGACATCGAAGTCATCAATACCGAACTGGCCCTGGCGGATCTGGCGACAGCCGACAAGGTGCTCCAGAAAAACCGCAAGCTCGCGGGGTCCGGGGACAAGGAAGGCATCCGGATCGCGGCCCTGATGGAGCGCATCGTGACGGCCCTGGATGCTGGAAAATCCGTGCGCAGCCTGGGGCTGGACGAGGACGAGCAGGCCACTATCAGGGGCTATTGTTTCATCACCGCCAAGCGGGTCCTGTACGTGGCCAACGTGAAGGACGATGGTTTCACCGACAACCCGCACCTGAAGGCCGTCCAGGATTATGCCGCTGCCGAACATGCGCCCGTGGTCGCCGTCTGCGCCGCCATCGAAGCCGAGATCGCCGATCTGGACGATGAGGACAAGACGGTCTTCCTGGAGGACATGGGCATGACCGAACCCGGCCTGGACCGCGTCATCCGTGCGGGCTACCAATTGCTGGGGCTGCAGACCTACTTCACCGCTGGCCCGAAGGAAGTCCGGGCCTGGACCGTGCGTGTGGGCGCCACCGCGCCGCAGGCGGCGGGCGTCATCCACACTGACTTTGAAAAAGGCTTCATCCGCGCCCAGACCATAGGCTTCGAGGACTTCGTGGCCTGCGGGGGTGAGCACGGCGCCAAGGACGCCGGAAAAATGCGCGCCGAGGGCAAGGATTACGTCGTGCAGGACGGCGACGTGATGAACTTCCTGTTCAATGGGTGATCTCCGGTCGCTGAATCCCGCTGTCCAGCCACGCTTGGGGCACCGGGCAAGTCGCTAGAGCGACTCCTCCAGCATGCGGATGTAATCGTCGCGCGTGGCTTCGCGCGGGTTGGTCTTGTGGCTGTGGTCTGCGAAGGCGCCTTCGATGATGTGCTCGAATGAGCTTCGCTCCACGCCGAGTTGGCTCAGCTTTGCCGGAAGGCCCAGGCGGTCGTTGATCTCCTCGACAGCGCGGGCGATGTCGCCGTGGGCCGGCAAGCCCATCGCGCGCGCCATGCGCTGCAATTTCTTTTCTCGAACCATGGATTCGCACGGGGCGTTGAAGCGGATCACGGCGGGCAGAAAAATGGCATTGAGCGTGCCGTGGTGCAGCTTCGGATTGATGCCCCCCAGCGAATGGCTCAGGCTGTGGACGCAGCCCAGCCCCTTCTGGAAGGCCATGGCGCCTTCCATCGACGCGCACATCATGTTCAGCCGCGCCTCCCGGTTGGCTGGCTCCTGGGTGGCCAGTTCTATGTTCGCCCAGGCCTTTTGCAAACCGTCGAGCGCGATCCCGTCCGCGGGTGGGTTGTACGCGGCCGACATGAAGGTCTCCATGCAGTGCGTCACGGCGTCCATGCCTGTGGCGGCGGTGAGCATCTTGGGAAGGCCCAGGGTGAGCGTGGGATCGCAGATGGCCAGCTTGGGCACGACGTGAGGCGAAATGAGGGCGACTTTGCGCCCGTCGTCCAGGATGATGAGCGCACCCCGGCCGACTTCGCTGCCCGTGCCCGCCGTGGTGGGGATGGCGATCAGCGGGGCCGCCGCCGCGGTGATGTGGGTCGCGCCCCCTTCGATGAAGGCGAAGTGCTTCAAGGGGCCCTCGTGGGTGGCGCATACCGTGACCGCCTTGCCCAGGTCGATCGAAGAGCCGCCGCCAATGGCAATGACCCCGTCGCATTGCTGGTCGCGGTAAATCTTCGCGGCGGCGCGCACCGCGCGCTCGTTGGGGTTCGGAGGCGTCTGATCGAATATCTCGTAGGGGATGTCCAGATGCCGGGTGACCTGCGCCAGGATGTCGGTCCTGGCAATGCCGGGATCCGTGGTGATCAGCGGGTGTTTCAGGCCCAGTTGCCGACAGCCTTCGTTGAGCGTATCCAGGCTGCCGAAGCCGATCTGGACCTGGGTAATATAATGGATCGTTGCCATGGAGTCCCCTTTGTTTTCTGGGTGCGCCGGGCTCCGTGGTGCGATTCACGGAGACGGGTCACAATGCCTCCAGGCAGCGGGAATCGGCACGGATCCCCGCTCCAGAGGTTCCCTTATCGGAAGAAGCATACGGGAACCGGATGGCGGGGGCAATCGACGGGGCGCTGTCCGCGCCTGTGGCGGATGTCATACGGAAGCGCAGATGACGGCATTGACGATCGCAGTCCCTCCTGAACGGATTCGCAACAACCCGTCATTGAATGGCTGATCAACCCACACAGCGTTCCATCGAGTGGCTGCTGGGCGCCTGTTGTTTCGCCAGTTTGGCCTCCATGCGGGCCTGCGACACGCTGTTGCCGGCGCTGTCGGACGAGTTTTCAGTGACGGTGGGACAGGCGGCGCGGGTGATCTTCGTGTTCGCGATTGCGTATGGCGCCTGCCAGCTATGTTTCGGTCCGCTGGGGGACCGTTGCGGCAAGCTGCGCACCATCGCAGGGTGCGCGCTGGCGTGTGTGTTCGGCAATGGCATGGCGTTCGCGGCGCCCGACCTGCACTGGCTGGTGACCGCCCGCATCGTCTCGGGGGGCTGTGCGGCCGGCATTTTTCCCCTGGCGATGGCGTGGATCGGCGATAACGTTTCCTATGGCAATCGTCAGGAGGCGCTGGCGCGCCTCGTCAGTGCCGGCGTCACGGGGATGCTGGCCGGGCAGTGGCTCAGCGGCGTGATCGCGCAGTGGATAGGCTGGCGCCCGGTCTTTGTGTTGCTGTCGGGGGTGTTCCTGGTGGCGGGCGGGTTGCTGCTGCGGGCCTCATCGGCGGATGTCCCGCAGGCCAGCGGAGCCGTCCGGGGCCTGAAGGCGCTGGCGGCCGTGCTCGCGGTGCCCCGAGCCCGCTGGATTCTCGCCGTGACCACGATCGAAGGTGCGTTTGCCTACGGCGCGCTGGCCTTCATTCCCAGCCTCTTGCAGCGCCATCATCAGGTGTCACTGTCCACGGCGGGGGGGATTGCCGCGTTTTATGCAGTCGGCGGCTTCGTCTATAGCCGCCTGGCCGCCAGGCTCCTGCGGCGCATCGGCGAAACGGGCCTCGCGGCTTTGGGCGGGATCCTGTCGTGTGCGGGATACTTGTCCTTCGCTTATGCGCCTTGGCTGCTGTGGACGCCGGTGGCGTGCGCACTGGCGGGTTTCGGATTCTACAGTCTGCATAACACGCTGCAGACGAATGCGACCCAGATGGCGCCGGGGGCGCGCGGCTCGGCCATGTCGCTCTTTGCCTGCGTCCTGTTCCTGGGCCAGTCCGTCGGAATCATGGCGGCTGCCTGGGTGGCCGATCATCTCACGGATGCGCTCATATTTGCGTGGGCCGGGAGCGGCCTGCTGGTTCTGTCGCTCGTCGTGGCGCGCGCTCTCCGCGTGCGGTTGCGCGAGTCCGTGCCGTGACGAGTGGTGCGGCCCCGGCGTGAGGGCCGGCGTTTCACCGTATTCCGAGCCAGGGTACAGCGAGGACGGAGATCATAAGGCCTGAACGTCGCGGGGATACGCCATGCAGGAACCCTGGATCCGCAGGCGAACGCGGTCATTCAACGGCGGTGCCGACAACGAAGGCATGCGCAGATCCAGACACAACTCACCCAGCGTCAAGCGGACCAGCGTGTGGTCGCCCCGGAACGATCGGTGGTCGACATGCGCCGGAACGCCCGGCCCATCGGTCGCCCATTGGACCTGTTCCGGCCGCACCATGACCACGGCCGGGCCGGCGGCCGCGACGCTGGCGTGCACGGGCAGGTCCCCCAGGGGGCAGACGACGCGGCCGGCGTGGGCCTCGCCGGGTACAAAGATGGCGGCGCCCGTCAGTCGTGCCACATCCGGGTTGGCGGGTTGCCAGTAGACGGCCTCGGGAGGTGCGCATTGCATGATGAGGCCGCCCTGCATGGCCGCCAGTTGATCCGAGACGGCAAATGCCTCGCCCGGGTCGTGCGTGACCAGCACGGCCGTCGTGCCGGTCCGCCGCAGCATTCCGGTGACGTCTTCGCACATGCTGCGGCGCAGGTCCAGGTCCAGCGCATTGAAGGGTTCGTCCAGCAGCACCAGCGAGGGGTCAGGCGCCAGTGCACGCGCCAATGCCACGCGCTGTTGCTGGC
>DATNAI010000072.1:0-7035 GCA_035572875.1 Castellaniella sp.
ACCATCACCTGATCATCATCGGCATGGGAATGAATCTGCTGGACGGCCGTGACCTCTCCGACTCGCTGCACCGCCGCATCGCCGACTGGGCCGAGATCGCGGGCCAGGACTCCAGGGCGGCTGCCATGGCTCCCGACGAGCTCGTCGCCAGCACCGCCATGGCATGGTTCGAGGCCCTGAACGAGGCGACAGCGCGTGGCTTCGGGGATCTGCCGCAGCGCTACGCGCAGGTCGATGGGCTGACCGGCCAGATGCTGGACGTGCTCGACGATGGCCGCCTGCTGAAAACCGGGGCCGCCTGCGGCATTGATGCCCAGGGTCGGCTGCTGGTGCGCAACGCGAGCGGCCTGCACGAAATATCCATGGGCGAAATCTCGGTTCGGGTCCGTCCATGATCCTGCTGATCGACGCCGGCAACACGCGCGCAAAGTTCGCTTGGCTGGACAACGGCCCGAACGGGCACCGCACACCTTCCCAGCCGCTGGACTACTCCGATCCATCAGGCCTGATCCACAGCTTTTCGGAGCCTCCCCAGCGCATCCTGGGCTCCAACGTCGCCGGCGCGGATCTCACCGCCCCCCTGGAAGAGGCCTGCCGCGAGCACTGGGGCCTTGCCATCGAATGGAAGGACGCCCGCGACGGCACGGGCCTGCTGCACAATCCGTATGCCCAGCCGGCGCGTCTGGGAGCGGACCGCTGGCTGGCCCTGCTGGGGCTGCTGCGGCGCATCGCGCGCCAATCCGACTGGACAGCGGACACCCCTTACATCCTGGCGAGCTTCGGGACCGCCACAACGGTCGATACGCTGCGGCGGACCACGGGCCAGCAGCCGCCGGCGGCCTTTCTGGGCGGCCTGATCCTGCCCGGCGTGACACTGATGGCACACAGCCTGGCCGACGGCACAGCGCAGCTTCCCCTGGCCGGAGGCCCTTGCCGCGATTTCCCGGCCGACACCCACAGCGCCATCGCCAGCGGCATTGCAGCCGCCCAGGGCGGAGCCCTGCTGCGCCAGTGGCAGCTCGCCCGGCGCACGTCCCATCGGCCCCCTCGGGTGTATGTGACGGGCGGCGGCTGGCCCACCGTGGGCGACGACGTCAGCCGGGTACTGGCGGATGCCCAGGCCGATGCGGGGCAGCCCCGCCAGCCCCCTGAGTGGCTGGACGCACCCGTGCTGGACGGACTCGCCTGGCTGCACCAACAGGCTCCTCGCAGGGGTTGATATACTCAACGCATCGTTCCACCCATTTTCCGGCCATGCGATTCCTGATCAGCCTTGCCGTCGTTGCCAACGTAGCGCTCCTCGCCTACGGACAGGGCTTCTTCGGCCCACCGCCCGCCGAACAAGGCCGTGAGCCCCGCCCGCTGTCGCAACGCAACCAGCAGGCCCTGACGCTGGGTACGCCGTTGCCGCCCGAAATCACCACCCAACGATGAAACCAATCCGCAAAGCCGTTTTCCCGGTGGCCGGCATGGGCACCCGATTCTTGCCCGCCACCAAAGCCATGCCCAAGGAAATGTTGCCCATCGTGGATCGGCCGCTCATCCAGTACGCCGTCGAAGAAGCGCTGGCTGCGGGCATCACGGAACTGATCTTCGTCACGGGGCGCAACAAGCGCGCCATCGAGGACCACTTCGACCGAGCGCCGGAGTTGGAGGCAGACCTCGAAGCCAAAGGCAAGCAGGCGCTGCTGGCCGTCGTGCGCGGCGTGCTGCCCAGCCACGTCAACTGCATCTACACCCGGCAATCCCAGCCGTTGGGCCTGGGACACGCCGTATTGTGCGCAGCACCCATCGTGGGCAACGAACCCTTTGCCGTCCTGCTGGCCGATGACCTGCTGGATGCCGACACCGCCGTGACGCGTCAGCTCGTGGATGCCGCTCACCAACACGATGGCAGCGTGCTCGCCATCCAGACCATCGACATCAAGGATTCCCGGAAATACGGGATGGTGGCCGGGACGCCGGTGGACGGCCGCAACACCCGTGTGGAAAGCATCATCGAAAAACCCGCCCCCGAAGATGCCCCTTCGAACATGGCGGTCGTGGGCCGCTACGTTCTGGAGCCGGAAATCTTCGATGTCCTGCGCCGCACACGGGCCGGCGTGGGCCGGGAAATCCAGCTCACCGACGCGATCTCGGGGCTGCTGAACCACCGCCCGGTGTTCGCGCACCGCTATATCGGCGACCGCTATGATTGCGGCAGCAAAGAAGGGTTCTTCCGCGCCACCGTGGCCTTCGGGCGCAAATACCACAACCTCAGTCTGGACTGACCCCGCTCTCGCGGATCAGTCCCTCGACGCCAGCGACCACGCGGGCCACCGCGCCCGTGTGCTGGCCCACCCAGCGCAAGGCCGCCTCGCCCATGCGGGCCCGCAGCGCATCGTCGTCCAGCCATTGCAAGGCGCACTGCAACGCCTCCTCGGGCGTCTGCGCCTGGCGTACGGCGCCGGCCTGCAGCGCGTCCTTCGCCGCCTGCTCGAAATTGGCCACATGAGGCCCGACCAGCACCGGGCACCCGAGCGCACTGGCTTCAATGAAATTCTGCCCGCCCAGCGGGGCGAAGCTGCCTCCCACGATCGCCACCAGGGCGCACCCGTAGTACCACGGCATTTCTCCCAGGGTATCGCCCAGCATCACTTCATGCGCGCGGCATGCCTGCACTGCGGCATCGGATGCGTCCGATGCATCTTCCAGATCCACCAGCCGGGTGCGGCGCACGAACGACAGGCCAGCCGACTCCAGCAGGCCGGCCGCCTCGTCAAAGCGCTGCGGATGCCGGGGAATCAGGATGAAGAGAGGCCGGTTTTCAACGGCCACGTCCTGAGCCCGCCACCGCTCCGCCCACGGGCGCATCGCGGCCACGAACGCGGCATCTTCGCTCTCGCGCGTGCTGGCAATCACGACGACGGGGCGCGACAAGCGTGCCGCAAAGTCACGGCCGCGCGCCACGCGCTCAGCATCCACACGAAGATCGAACTTGAAATTGCCCGAGATGCTGACAGCGGCTGCCCCCACCTGTTCCAGACGCTGCGCGTCGGCCCCTGACTGCGCATAAGTCCGGCTCAGGGTCGCATAGGTCGGGCGCATGAGCCAGCCCAGGCGAAGATTCTGGCGCAGCGAAGCCGCCGACATGCGCGCACTGGCCAGCACCAAGGGAATACGCTCGGCCGCCGCGGCGTGCACCAGATTGGGCCAGAGTTCGCGCTCGATCAGTATCCCGACGGCCGGACGATGGCAACGCATGAAGCGCCGGGTCGCACCGGGGAAATCATAGGGCAGCCAGACTTGCCGCAAGCGCCCGGCTGCGATGTCGCGGGCGTAGGCGCGCCCGCCCTCTGCGCGCCCGGTCGCCGTCAGGTGGGTAAGCAGCACGCAATGGCCGCG
Organism: Castellaniella sp.; assembly: GCA_035572875.1. Lineage (GTDB taxonomy): Bacteria > Pseudomonadota > Gammaproteobacteria > Burkholderiales > Burkholderiaceae_B > Castellaniella. The sequence continues at coordinate 3,385 of DATNAI010000072.1, forward strand.
ATCCAGCAGCATCCGGATGAACGGTTGCGCCGCGCGGGTCTCGCCCAGACTGACGGCATGCACCCAGACAGCACCCGCGGGCACTGCCGGGCCATCCGCATATCCGCCAAAACGCTCGCGTCCCAGGACCTCCCAGTCGCCCCCCGCGCGGCGCGCCCGCAGTGCCATCCCGGCCAGCAACAGCGGTGAGGCCAGCACCAGCAGAATGGAATAGAGCCAGCGAATCACTTCACCCGACCGCCTGGCGCGCGGCGCCGTCTCTGGCATCATCCAGCGCCTCGGCGACGGCGGCGCGCACTCGGGCTGCGTCGGGCGCCTGGCCACGCTCGCCCAGACTGGCAACATAGGCAGGTCCCTGCAGGGGGGTGCGTACAGGGGTGGACGCGCGGTAGATGCCTATCGTGGGGCGGCCCAGACCCGCGCTCAGATGCGTGAGACCACTGTCCAGGCCCACCATGATCCGCGCCCGCGCCAGGTGCTCCGCGACAGAACGCAGGCCCATGCGCGGCAGGACCTCGGCCCCGCTGCGCCCGCGGATCAGCGCCTGCGCCCGCGCCTGCTCCGTGTCGTTGCCGGCCAGCAGCCGCAGCGCCAGACCGCGGCCCTGCAGGTCATCGAACACCTGCTGCCAGTCCGCGTCCGGCCACAGCTTGTCGTCGCGGCTGGCCGAGGGCATGATCAGCGCCGTCGGTTCGACCGCCACGCCCTCGGTGAGCGCCCGCAGGCCGAAATCGGCGGGCCCCTCGATGGCATAGCCGAAGGTGGCCGCCGCCAGCGTGCGCTGGCGAATAATGGCCGGTTGCCAGAATTCCACCCGATGGCGCACGTCGTAGAACAGGGAGGCCAGCGGCTCGCGCGCCGACTTCCAGTCCAGGCCGTGGCGTACGCCCCGGGTCTGCCGGACCAGCCAGACCGATTTCATCAGCGCCTGCATGTCCAGCACCACGTCGTACGGGTGCGATCCCAGGCGCTCGCGCAAGGCCGCGCGCTCGCGCCGGGTTTGCGGCGCCCACCAGTGCCTGCGCCACCGGCGATGTGCCACAGGGATGACCTCATGCACGGCAGGGTGCCACCCGGGAATCTCGGCGAAGCTTTCCTCGGCGACCCAGTCGATGCGGGCATCCGTCACGTGGGCGGCAATATCGCTCACGGCAGGCAGCAGATGTACCAGATCGCCCAGCGAGGACGTACGTACGATGAGGATGCGGGTCGTCATGGCGCGATTATAGGCATGCTACGATCAAAATCCCCTTCTGTCCCGGGGATCCCTCACCTTCGGAGACCGTACCATGACCTGCTATTCGCTGGACGACATCGAACCCAGCATCGACCCTTCCGCTTTCGTGGCTCCCGAGGCCACACTCATCGGGGCCGTCACCTTGGAGGCGGGCAGCAGCGTCTGGCCCGGCGCCGTCATACGGGCCGACAACGAGCCCATCAACATCGGCGAAGGCAGCAATGTGCAGGAAAACGCGGTGCTGCACGTGGATCGGGGCTGGCCCCTGCGCGTCGGGCGCAACGTGACGATCGGGCACCAGGCCATGCTGCACGGCTGCACCATCCAGGACGGATCGCTCGTCGGCATCCAGGCCGTGGTGCTCAACGGCGCCGTGATCGGCCGCCACTGCCTGGTGGGGGCGGGCGCGCTGGTCACCGAGGGCAAGACGTTCCCGGAGCGTTCCCTGATCCTGGGCGCGCCCGCCAGGGTCGCCCGCATACTCACCGATGAAGAGGTGGCTGCGCTGGAACACAGCGCGGAGAGCTATTCGGCTCGCGCCACCCATTACCGCAAGGCGCTGAAGGCGCTCTAGCGGGCCGCCCGGCGCCCGAAACAGCGCTCGGGGCGCCGCAAACCGCCGACCCGAAAGCGGGCGCCGCGAAGCTTTCCGAGGCTGCTAGCGCCGCCCGCGCAACAGCGCGGCATACAGTTCCTGATAGCTGGCCACCATCGCCGGCACCGAATAGGCGTCGGCCACGTAGGCTTGCGCGCGTTGCGCCATGGCCTGCGCGACATCACGATGTGTCAGCACCCAGAGCATCTTGCGCGCCAGGGCGGCGGCATCCCCAGCCGGCACCAGCAGGCCGCGATCCGGCGCCAGCGTCTCGCGGTGGCCGCCCACGTCGGTCGCCACCACCGGCAAACCGGCCAGACAGGCGTCCAGCACACTGGTACCCAGCGCCTCATGGCGGGAACTGCTGACGTAGAGCTCCGCAACGGCCAGAAAGTCCGCCACATGCGGCTGAAAACCGACGAAACGATAGTGATCCCTCAGGCCGAGTGCCACGACCCGCTCGCGCGCTGACGCGGCGGCCGCGCCGTCCGCCCCGCAATGCACACACAGAACGTCTGGAACGGACTCGCGCACGCGGGCCACGGCCTCGATCAGGGTCCGCGGGTCCTTTTCGGGGCTCAGCGCCGCCGCAGTGACCACGACGCGCCGCCCCTCCAGCGAGAATGTCGCCCGCAGGGTCTCGACACGGGCCGGGTCGGGCGGCACCGGCTCCACGGCGCTGGGAATCACGTACACGGGCAAGCCCAGGTCCCGGGGCGCCTGTGCGGCCGCCTGGCTGATGGCGACCAAGGCATCCGCCCGCGACCATTTCCAGCGCCGGCGACGATCGCCGCCGCGTGCGGCAAAGGCCGTGCGCCGCGTGAAGACCACCGGAACCCCCAGCAGCGGCCGCCATGCGGCCAGAATGCTCATGGCCTGTGCCGTCTGCGCATGCCAAAGGTCATAGCGACGGCCAGCGCCCAGCAAGAAGCGCGACATCCCCAGGGCGCCCTGGCATGCATGGACCGGGATTCCGGAAGCCGCCGCGCGTTCGCCCAACGCGCCGCCCGAGCGCGCGAGCAACTCGGCCTCGTGGCCGGCGGCGCGCAGACCTTGCAGGGTCAATAGTGTCTGGCGTTCGCCGCCGCGCCAGCCGCGTTCCAGATTGATCTGCAGGACGCGCATCCGCCCGATGTTCCCTCAGGACTTGCGCACGGGGCGTTTCCAGCCCGGAACGGATACCTGCTTCGCCCGCGACAATGTCAGCTCGCCCTCGGGAGCATTCCGCGTGAGCGTCGTTCCCGCGCCCAACGTTGCGCCGCGCCCTACCCGCACGGGCGCCACGAGCTGCGTATCGGACCCGATGAAGGCGTCGTCCTCGATCACAGTCTGGAATTTGTTGGCGCCATCGTAATTGCACGTGATGGTGCCCGCGCCGATATTGACACGCTCGCCAATCACCGAGTCGCCGAGATAGCTGAGGTGATTGGCTTTCGAGCCGCGGCCCAACGCGGTCTTCTTGAGTTCCACGAAATTGCCCACATGGGCCTCGGGGCCCACGTCGGCGCCCGGACGCAGGCGCGCATACGGTCCGATCCGCGCCTCCGCGCCCACCTGTGCCCCCTCGACGTGGGTGAATGCATCGAGCGTGGCGCCGGGGCCGACGTCGGCATCCCGCACGACGCAGTGGGCTCCGATCCGCACGCCGTCCGCCAGCCGCACCCGGCCCTCGAACACGCATCCCACGTCAATGAACACATCGCGCCCGCAGTCGAGGTCGCCCCGCACATCGAAGCGCGCCGGATCCGCCAGCGTCACGCCCTGCTCCAGCAGGCGGCGCGCCTGTTCGCCTTGCCAGATGCGCTCGAGCTGCGCCTGC
>DATNAI010000073.1:0-3622 GCA_035572875.1 Castellaniella sp.
GCCGATATCCAGACCGAACGCGTCCAGCAGATCCGCGACGCATTGGCCTCGGGCGATCTGCACATCGATCCCAGCCGCATCGCCGACGGGCTGCTGGCCAGCGTGCGGGAACTTTTGAAATAGCCCATGGGCTCCGCCGAAGCCTTACTGCGTTGCGTGAACGAGCAGTCCGCCCTGCTCGATGACTTCATCGAGACCTTGCGGGTCGAAGGCCAGCTTCTGCTGGAAACTCCTTCAGACGAATCCCTGGGGACGTTGACCTCGCGCAAGAACGACTACGCGCGCCGTCTGGCGGAGCTCGACGGGATCCGCGGTCGAGAACTCTCCGTCATGGGGTTCACTGACACGCGCGACAGCATAGAAAGCGCCTGCCAGGCATATCCGGCGCTCCAGCCGGCTTTCGAATCGCTCTGGCAGCGGGCCGCTCAGGCCCAGTCGTTGAACCAGGAAAACGGCCAGATCCTGCAGACCTTCATCGGCCACAACCAACGCGCGCTGGAGACCTTGCGCGCGCTCATGGGCGAAGAACTGTACGATGCGCGGGGCCGGATGCCGCGCCGCCCCATCGCCTGACCCGCCGTCAGCGGGCCAGCAATTCCTTCAAAGTGAACAGTTTCAGCAAGCCTGCGTGGGCTTGGCGCGCAGCCAGATTCCGCAGTCCCATCATCCGCGCCGCCACATGGGCCGCCGGCGCCTGGATCGGGCTTTGCCACAGATGCCAGGCCGCCAGGCCGAGCTGGGCAAAATAGACGGCCCGGTCCACCAGCGGCTCACTCCCCGTATCACCGACCAGCAGGCCTGCCGAAAGCCGTCCCATGGCATGGTATTCCTGGCGCAGGATGATCGCGCGCGCGGCACGCGTCCCATCCGCCTCCAGGGCGACAGACCCGATGGCGTACCAGGCACGCAGCGTCCGGCCATTACCCGGATCCACGGCACGCAGGCTGAAGAGTCGCGCCGGCAAAGGTTTTTCACCCCGGGCCTGCAAGTCCACAGGGCCCGAGGCCGCCCACCACACGGCCGAGCCAGCGGAAAATCCGGCGGGCATCCGCATCCCGGCAAATGCCCGGGGATCCAGCGGCTGATGCGACAGGCGCTGCGTGGCAGCCGATACCACAGCGGCTTCTCCTGCCTCGTGGACCCGAAAGGATGCACCACATGCCGACAACCAAAGCTGGCCGGCGGAGTCCAGGTTCCGCAGCAAGGCCTGCGGCGCCGCATCCAGCACATGGCAAGGCGGCGTTGGAGCCCCCGAAGATTCGGCGTCAACCTGGGCCATCCAGGCATCCGCCACCGAGGGGGGCGTCAGGGTCGCCCCGTCCGGCGTGTACCAGCCATCCGCCAGGCCGATCTGCTGCATGGCGGCGACAAGCGGCCGCTCCGCCCCAAACAACGACGCCCCGAGCCAGACACCCCGCCTTCCGGGCCAAAGCAGTGATTGCCTGTCATGCAGGACAAAGGCGGACGGGGCGTCGCCGAGCAGTCCCTGTGCCTGATGGCGCAGCCGGGCAACGGCATCCTCCGCCGAGGGGAGCGCCCCCGATGCACGATGGCGCCAGAGCTCGCCGGCCTCTGACAACAGCGGGTCATCGTCCAACCGGGTGACGGCTTCGCGCAGTTCGTCCAGTGCCAACGAATCCCCATGAGGAGACCGAGTGAGCAACTGGGGCAGCAAGACCTGCTGGCGGTGCCGCTCAGCGGCCATGTCGGGGTCCTGGGGCGGCTGCACCATCGACAGCATGGCTACCAGGTCCGCTTCCGTCGGCGCGTAAAGGGCGCGATGGCCCTGCACAGGCGCAAGCGCCCGATCCACCAGCTCGACTGCGGACAGGAACAGGAGATTCTCCGGCACTTTCTGGCCGTTGGACACGTAGTGGATGGGAAGCTGATAGCGAATGGCTGTATCCAGCGCGGCACCCAGGCAGGACGCCTCATCGATCTTCGTGACGACGCAGCCGCGCAGCGGGGTACCGCCATCGTTGGCATAAGAGCGGGCGACCTCATCCAGCGTATCCCCCTGGCTGGAGGCATTCAGCGCGAGCAGCCGCTCGACGCGCCGCCCCGCACCGGCCAGCAACGCCGCCTGATCGGCAATGTAGCGATCACGCTGGCTGATGCCGACATTGTCGATGAGGACCGTCTGTTCGGGCCGCACCGAATCGAGGATACGGCGAAATTCATGCACGTCCTGCACCACGTGGACCGGGACATGCAGCATCTGGCCGTAGATCTTCAACTGTTCGTGGGCGCCGATACGATAGGTGTCAGTGGTGAGCAGTACCAGGCCACCGGGACCGGTACGGCGCACGCAACGGGCCGCCAGCTTGGCAATGGTGGTGGTCTTGCCAACCCCCGTGGGTCCCACCAATGCCAACACCAGCCCAGGCTGCCAAAGCGAGTCTTCAGCAGTCAGCACCGGAAGATGCGTCTCCAGTTCGTTGCGAGCCCACTGGAAGGCTGCGCGGGCCGATGGCTGCTCCGGCATGCGCTTGAGCATGGCCCGCAGCAGCGCCGTACTGAAGCCGAAGCGCAGCAACGTCTGGAACAGCGTGACCGCCTGAGGCGAACGCCGCAACTGGTTGCCCCACAGCAATTCATCAATCCGGGATTCCAGCGATCCCTTCAGGTCGCCGATGGCATCCAACAGTTCCGCCTGGGGCGCCGGCGCAGGGGTCGGCACGGACGTCTGTACCTGGCCCGGCGCAGCCGCTTCCGTCAATGGGTGGCCGGACGATGCGCCAGCCGACGACACCGGATACGATGACATCGGATGCGGCGATACCGGACGCGCCGATACGGCGCCTCGCGAAACGGGGTTTGTCGATACAGGACCGGACGAAAAGGACGCTTCCCGAGCCGGCCGGTCGGACGCCCGAAACAAGGGACGAGCAGGCTCGGCCACGACCGATGCGCGCGGCGACGGCACCAAGGATTGCTCGGGCAAGGCGGTCTGGTCGGTAGCCAGTATCTCCACGCCGCCGTTGACCCGCTTGTTGGAAATGATGAGCGCTTCGGGCCCCAGGGCCAGCCGCACCTGCCGCATGGCCTCGCGATTGGTGGCCCCAAAAAAGCGACTGATGTTCAAGCTGGGCTCCCGCCAATGACCGCAGTGACCCGAATCATACGCTCCTCAGGGATCTCGGCGCTGGAGAGCACCGCCATATGCGGCAAGTGGTGCCGCAGGAAACGTGACAGCGACGCCCGGAGCACGGGCGGCACCACCATCACGGGGGCATCGCCGCGATCTTCCTGGCTCTGCACCACCCGCTGCGTATCATTGAGCAGATTGTCGGCCAGGCCGGGCTCCAGCGCACCGCTGCTGCCCAGCGCCTGCATCAGAACCCGTTCCAGGCGAGCGTCCAGGCCAATGACGCGGAGTTCGGTTTCGCCTTCGAACCAGTGCTGCACGATGGCGCGGCCCAGTGCGACGCGCACCTGGGCCAGCAACTCGTCCAGATTCGGTCCGGTGCCAGCCGGATTCAGGCCGGCCAGACGAGGCGCATGCTCGGTCACGGTTTCCAAAATACTGCGCATGTCGCGAATCGGGACGCCTTCGTCCAGCAGGCTGCGGAGCAGGTTCTGCAACTGCGGCAGGGTGAGCGTCTTGGGAACCAGGTCCTCA
>DATNAI010000074.1:0-10138 GCA_035572875.1 Castellaniella sp.
CCCTGGGCTTCGTGATAGTGCCGCGCGGTCCATCCACCCCGCTGATGCCGCTGAATCAGCTCGGGACCGGGCCGCGGTGGCGATGCGCGCCGCCCGGTTACCGGATGCCCACGGACGTTTATGCGGCGCGCGCCTCAAGCGCCGCCACGGCGGGCAGCGTCTTGCCTTCCAGGAATTCCAGGAACGCGCCACCGCCTGTCGAGATATAGCCGACATGATCCGCGACGCCGAATTTGGCGATCGCCGCCAGCGTGTCGCCTCCGCCGGCGATCGAAAACCCGTCGGAATCCGCAATCGCACGGGCGATGGTCTCCGTCCCCTGCGCAAACGCCTCGAACTCGAAGACCCCGACCGGACCATTCCAGACGATAGTGCCCGCCTGGCGCAACTGCGCCGCGAGGCTTTCCGCCGTACGCGGACCAATATCGAGGATAAGGTCCTCGGGACTCACCTGCGCCGCGTCCTTGACCGTCGCCGGCGCATCGGCCGCAAAGGTCTGCGCGACGACCACGTCCACGGGGATGGGGACCTCGACCCCGCGCGCGCGCATGGATTGCATCACGGCACGCGCCTGATCGACCTGGTCCGGCTCGGCAAGGGACTTGCCGATCGGCAGGCCGGCCGCCAGCATGAAGGTGTTGGCAATGCCGCCGCCCACGATGAGCTGATCGACCTTGTCCGCCAGCGACTGCAGGATGGACAGCTTGGTGGAGACCTTGGATCCGCCGACGATGGCCACCAGCGGATGACGGGGGGCCCGCAACGCGCGTCCCAGCGCCTGCAGCTCGGCTTCGAGCAAGGGACCGGCGCAGGCCATGGGCGCGAACTGCGCCATGCCCGCTGTGGTGGCCTCGGCCCGATGCGCCGTTCCGAACGCGTCGTTCACGTACACGTCGCACAGCGCTGCCATGCGGCGCGCCAGCACCGGGTCGTTCTTCTTTTCACCGGGGTTGCAGCGGCAGTTCTCGAGCAGCACGACTTCGCCCGGCGCCAGTTCCACGCCGCCCACCCAGTCGGCGACCAGGCGCACCGGCTGTCCGAGCAGGTCCGAGAGGCGCTGCGCAACGGGTGCCAGGGTATCGTCTGGCCCCACCACGCCCTCTTTGGGGCGCCCCAGGTGCGAGGTCACCATCACCGACGCGCCGGCGTCCAGCGCCATGCGGATCGCCGGCACGGACGCGCGCACCCGCGTGTCCTCGGTGATGTGGCCATCCTCCAGCGGTACGTTCAGGTCCGAGCGAATGAATATGCGCTTGCCCTTCAGGGCTCCTCGCTTGGCCAGCGCGGACAACGTCAGAATAGACATCGATTTCGCTATTTCGCCGACATGAACGCAACCGTGGTATCGAGCATGCGATTGGAGAAACCCCATTCGTTGTCGTACCAGGACCCGACCTTCACCAGCGAGCCTTCGACCTTCGTCAGGCCGGCATCCACCGTGCTGGAGAGCGGGCTGTGGTTGAAGTCGCCGGATACCAGCGGCTCGGTGGTGTAGGCCAGAATGCCCTTCAGGGAACCATTGGCGGCCTCTTCCAGAATGCCATTGACTTCCTCGACCGACGTATCGCGCTTGGCAACGAAGGTCAGATCCACGATGGAGACATTCAACGTCGGCACGCGAATGGCGAAACCGTCGAGCTTGCCATCGAGTTCCGGCAAGACCAGGCCGACGGCCGAGGCTGCGCCCGTCTTGGTCGGTATCATGTTGTGCGTGGCCGAACGGGCGCGGCGCAGGTCCTTGTGATAGACATCCGTCAGCACCTGGTCGTTGGTGTACGAGTGCACGGTCGTCATCAGGCCATGCACGATTCCAAGCTTTCCATGCAGCGCGTACGCCAGGGGGGCCAAGCAGTTCGTGGTGCAGGAGGCGTTGGAAATCACCGTGTCGGAAGCCTTCAAGACCTTGTGGTTCACGCCATAGACGATGGTGGCATCCACGTCCTTGCCGCCCGGCGCCGAAATGACGACCTTCTTGGCACCGCCGCGCAGGTGGGCCGACGCTTTTTCCTTGCTGGTAAACAGACCCGTGCATTCCAGCACCACGTCGACCTTCAGGTCGCCCCACGGCAGTTTGGCCGGATCACGCTCGGCCAGCACACGGATGCGGTCTCCGTTGACCACCAGGTATTCGCCATCAACCTCGACTGTACCGGGGAAGCGGCCATGCGCGGTATCGTGGCGCGTCAGATGGGCGTTGGTGTCCGGATTGCCCAGGTCGTTGATGGCGACGATCTGGATATCGTGCGTCTTGCCGTCTTCGTAGTGAGCACGCAATACATTCCGGCCGATACGGCCGTAGCCGTTGATTGCAACGCGAATCGTCATGATGGTTCTCCTGTTTACAAAAGCTGCTCGACGGTGGCGGCCACATGGGCCGCCGTCAGATTGAAATGCTTGAACAGCAGGCCGGCGGGCGCGGATTCACCAAAGGTATCGATCCCCACCACAGCACCGGTCGTGCCAACGTACTTGTACCAAGTGGCTGTCCCTCCGGCCTCGACCGCCACGCGCGGCAGCTCCGGCGGCAATACGGCGGCCTTCCATCCGGCATCCTGCACGTCAAATCGTTGCGTGCAGGGCATGGACACCACCCGCGTCGCCACTCCCCGTTCAGCCAGGCTGTCCTGGGCCTGAAGGGCCAGTTCGACCTCCGAACCCGTCGCAATGATGACCGCGCGGGCCCCCACCATATCCCGAAGCACGTAGCCGCCGCGGGCGATGGCCTCGGTCGTGGCGGCATCGCGCGCGACGAAGGGCAGGTTCTGCCGCGACAGCAGCAGCGCGGACGGGCCGCCGTCCTGGACATCCATTCCGACGCTGGCTGGGCGAGTCAGGGCCATCTGCCAGGCCACGGCGGTTTCCGTGGTGTCGCAAGGGCGCCACACATGCAGGTTGGGAATCAGGCGCAGGCTGCCCGCGTGCTCGATCGGCTGGTGCGTGGGCCCGTCTTCGCCCAGCCCGATGGAATCGTGGGTGAAGACATGCACGACACGCTGCCGCATGAGTGCCGCCATCCGCAGCGCGTTGCGCGAATAATCCGAGAAGGTGAGGAAGGTCCCGCCAAAAGGCAGATATCCGCCATGCAGGGCAACGCCATTCAGGATCGCCGCCATGCCGAATTCCCGCACGCCGAAATTGATGTGCCGCCCGGCATGGAGGTGCCGATCGCCTCGGCGGACCGCCTGCACACCCGGCCAATCGGTGAAGTTCGAACCGGTCAGGTCGGCGGATCCTCCCAGCAGTTCCGGGAGCACGGCGGCAAAGGCCTCGATGGCCTGCTGGGAGGCCTTGCGCGTGGCGATGGATTCTGCCTTGTCCTGTGTGGACTGCACGAAAGCCCGCGCGTGTTCGGCGAAATCCGCCGGCAGCTCGCCCGCCATGCGGCGGCGCAGCTCCGCCGCCAGATCGGGGTATTCCGCGGCATAGCGATCGAAACGCGCCTGCCAGGCGGATTGCTGCTGCGCACCGCGGGCCCGGCCATCCCAGTAAGCGTACACGTCCTGGGGAATTTCGAAAGGCGGGAGGGTCCACCCCAGTGCCTTGCGGGTCGCAGCGACCTCTTCGGCTCCCAGCGGAGAGCCGTGAACCTTCTCAGTCCCTGCCTTGTTGGGCGCCCCGCGCCCGATGACGGTCCGGCAGCAGATCAGGGTCGGACCCCGACCGGATGCCGCATGCGCGCGCGCCTGCGTGATGGCCGCTTCGATGGCGCCCATGTCGTGGCCGTCCACACCGCGCAGCACGTTCCAGCCATAGGCCTGGAAGCGCGCCGGTGTATCGTCGGCAAACCAGTTTTCCACCCGGCCATCGATGGAAATGCCGTTGTCGTCGTAGAACACGATCAGACGCGACAAGCCCAGCGTGCCGGCCAGCGAGCAGGCTTCGTGGGAAATGCCTTCCATCAGGCAGCCGTCACCCACGAACGCGTAGGTGTCGTGATCGATGATGGTATGGCCGGGCCGATTGAATTCCTGTGCCAGGAGGGCCTCGGCGAGCGCCATCCCGACGGCGTTGGACAATCCCTGGCCCAGCGGCCCGGTGGTGGTCTCGACGCCCGGTGTGACCCCGACCTCGGGGTGTCCGGGCGTGCGGGAATTCAATTGCCGGAACTGGCGCAACTCGGCCATGGGAAGGTCATACCCGGTCAGGTGCAACAGCGCGTAGATCAGCATCGAGCCATGGCCGTTGGACAGCACGAAACGGTCGCGATCGATCCACGTCGGATCCGCCGGATTGTGCCGCAGATGGCGCGTCCAGAGCACGTGCGCAATATCGGCCATCCCCATGGGAGCGCCCGGGTGCCCGGATTTGGCTTGTTGCACGGCATCCATGGCCAGCACACGAATGGCATTGGCCATGGAGGGATCAGGGGCGGGCAAAACGCTCATAGGAATCTCGGTGGGGAAGGCGCCCTGGCACATGCCATGCGCCCACCCTAAAATACTGGGTGACAAAGCCTCGGATTTTACCATCCAAGCCCCTATGCCCGCTCCCCGCTTTTTCTGTGCCACCCCCCTGCAGGCGAACACGACCATCGAGCTGCCTGCCGCCACCAGCCACCACGCCTTGCGCGCATTGCGGCTGGCCGACGGCGATCCCGTGATCCTGTTCGACGGCCGGGGTGGCCAGTACCCGGCGACCCTCAGCGGTTCCGGTACGGCGCTGCTGGCCCGGATCGGCCCCCACGAGGCCACCGACTGCGAGTTGCGGGGGCATGTCTGCTTGATCCAGGGCATCGCCGCCGGAGACAAGATGGACTGGGTGATCGAAAAAGCCGTCGAGCTGGGGGTCAGCGAGGTTTACCCGGTCGCGGCCGATCGCAGCGTGCTCAAGCTGGCCGGCCCACGGCTGGACAAGCGCCTGGAACATTGGCGCGCCATCGTACGGGCCGCCAGCGAACAGTGCGGCCGCAACCGTCTGATGGTCGTTCATGCTCCGGTGACACTCGCCGCCAGCCTGGCTGCGCTGTCGGGGCCCGCCCTGTTCTGCCACCCCGACGGGGCACAGCCCCTGGCGCCGGCGCTACAGCGAGTGCAGGACAAAGTGACCTTCGTGATCGGGCCCGAAGGCGGATGGTCGGAGGGTGAACTCGCCCAGGCGCGCCGCCAATCTTTGCAGGCGGTCCAGTTCGGGCCGCGCGTGCTGCGCACCGAGACGGCGGGGTTGGCCATCGTGGCGGCCGCCGTGGCGTTGCTGGACTGGTGAGAACGGTCGGGCATCAGCCCACCCGAATGGCCCCGACCACGCTTGCACACGGGGGAGCCGGCAGGATGAAGAAAGGTCAGACTTCGGCGCGCCCCGAATAGGGGGTGGGATCCACGCCGGGCTCGGGAGCCGGATGGGCGCCCGCGTGCTGGATGGCGTAGACGAAGTGCCGCTCGTTGTTCTGGCCGAACTCGACCACGTCATTGCAGACCCCGGCAATCGCGTCGGCATCATCGGCCAACGCCGGATCGCCCGAATGCAGATGGCGAAACCACAGGAACAAGCCCGTCTTCTGGTCCAGCAAGGTATCGCATAGGCAATCGTAGAGCGCATCCAGATTGCCGCCGAAGAACTCGGGATAGTCGATCGCCTTGACGACCGCCCGCAGGACGGCGGAGCGATTGCGCGCCCGATCGCAGTTCACGACGAATGCTGACAGACCGGCCTCGGCCGCAGCGGCCAAAGCGTCCTGCTCCGAAACTCCGCTGGCATCCAGGGTGCCTTGGGCGAGCATTTTTTTGATCTGGGCCGAGCTCATGCGGACCACTCCTTGAAAAAAGCGATGACTTCTCCAGCATGACTCATGCCGTCTGCCCTGCCCAAAGCGATCAGATTCCGGGTGTAGCCGGACTCGAACAACAGGTAGGATGCAAGCGCCCCACTTCCAGCCTCGACTTTTCGCGGCGAAATTCCCAGCACGCGAAACAGCGTACGCACGGCGCGCGGCAGTTCATCCAGATGCTCAAGCGCGAGTTCGTCCAAGGAGCGGCTCGGTGTGATCGTCAAGGTGTGGATGGATCGCAGTGACTCGCTTTTTAATCCATTTGTCGGGATTCGTGCAAGCAGCGAATTGATGCGCTCTGTCGACTCCAGGTCAACGGACACGCCATCGAGGAATATGTTCGACAGAGTGTGCCCGGCGATCTGCGCGAGATTGGGATAAGGGGGGTTCAGTTCACGCACCTCGGGGTGGATTTCCTCGTTGAAATTCGTGCTGATAACGCACACCCGCTTGGCGCCCAGGTGGATGACCGGGCTGATGGGGGCGAGCTGACGCATGGAGCCATCGCCGCACCACAGGGTATGGTCGCCCATGAGCACCGCCCGCGCCGGAAATATGAAAGGAATGGCGCTGGAGGCCATCAGGTGGTCGACGCCGATCGCACCCGTCACGGCGCGGCGCAACGTGCGCTTCCAGGGTTTGATCGTCTGACGCGCCTGATAGAACGTCAGGTGTTCACCGGTGGTATAGGCGGTCGCGGTAATGGCCAGAGCGTCCAGGTGCCCGCGCTCCAGGTTCGTGTTCAGACGGGAGAAGTTCAGCGTGCGGGTGAGCAGCCCGACCAGAGGCTCGTTATTCAGGAGGGAATGGGGAGCATGATGGCGCGCGAGCCTGGGCCGGATCCACCCCAGGCCGAACACCGCCAGCCATTGCAGCCCCGATGCGAGCAGATGAGCCGGATCCGAGTAGTAGACATCGTCGGTTCGCAGCGATCCCCACAGGCGGCAAAGGTGGTCGACGGCACGGTGAACCTGATGGGCACGGCAGGCCAGCGCGGCGGCGTTGATGGCGCCGGCCGAGGTCCCGCTGATGATGGCGAACGGATTGCGGAACCCCGGAGTTCTGTCCGGATCCAGGACTTCCAGGATGCCGGACAATACACCCGCCTGATAAGCGGCGCGCGCGCCGCCACCGGTCAGGACCAGCCCGACAGCCGGTCGTTCAGGTGTGGCGCGGCTTGTTCGCATCGACCACGGTCAGCGCGGCCATGTTGACGATACGGCGGACCGTCGAACTGGAGGTCAGGATGTGGACCGGCGCATTTGCGCCCAGCAGGAACGGCCCCACCGCCACGTTGCCACCCGCCGCGGTCTTCAGCAGGTTGTAGGCGATATTGCCCGCGTCCACGCTGGGGCAGATCAGCAGGTTGGCTTCTCCATGCAAGGTCGTGGACGGCAGGATGCGTTCGCGCAACGACGGATCCAGCGCGCAGTCGCCGTGCATTTCACCGTCGATTTCCAGTTCGGGATCCCGTTCGCGCACAAGCGCCAACGCAGCGCGCATCTTTTCGCCCGACGAGGAGCTGCCGGTCCCGAAATTCGAGCGCGACAGCAAGGCGACCTTGGGTTCGATGTTCAGGCGGCGCATTTCTTCGGCCGCCATGAGCGTGATCTCCGCGATTTGGGCAGCGTCCGGATTGTCGTTCACGTGCGTATCAGCCAGCGCAATGGTGCGTTCGTCGAGCAGCAGAATGTTCATGGCCGCATAGGTGTGCGGCCCCGACCGGTGCCCCAGCACCTCGTCGATGAAGCGCAGATGGTTCCCATAGGTGCCCACTGTCCCGCAGATCATGCCGTCGGCATCGCCCAAGTGCACCATCATGGCGCCGATCAGCGTCAGGCGCCGCCGCATCTCGACCCGGGCCATTTCCTTGGTGATGCCACGGCGACACATCAGTTCCCAATAAGTCGTCCAGTACTGGTGGAATCGTTCATCGTGCTCGGGGTTGGTGACCTCGACGTCCTCGCCCAGATGAATCCGCAGGCCGTATTTCTCGATGCGCGCGGCCAGTACCGCCGGTCGGCCAATCAGGATGGGGCGCGCCAGACCTTCGTCCACCACGATCTGGACGGCACGCAGCACGCGCTCGTCCTCGCCCTCGGCAAATACGATACGAGATTTTCCGCCCTCGCTCACCATGGTGCGCGCCGCCGAGAACAGCGGCTTCATGAAGGCGCCCGAATGGTAGACGAACTGTTCGAGCTGGCTCGCGTAGCCCTTCAGGTCGGCGATCGGACGCGTCGCCACGCCGTCTTCCATCGCCGCCTTCGCCACCGCCAGGGAAATCCGCACGATGAGGCGAGGATCGAAAGGCTTTGGAATGAAATACCGAGGTCCGAACGACACATCGTACAGGCCATACGCAGCGGCCACCACATCGTTCTGTTCTTCGCGGGCGAGCTTGCACATGGCAAGAGCGGCCGCCTTTTCCATGCCGCGCGTGATCGTCGTCGCCCCCACGTCCAGGGCGCCGCGGAAAATATAAGGGAAGCACAGGACGTTGTTGACCTGATTGGGAAAGTCCGACCGCCCCGTGGCAATCACCGCGTCCGGGCGGGCTTCAATGGCATCCGACGGCAGGATCTCGGGGTTCGGGTTGGCCAGGGCCAGGATCAGCGGGCGGTCGGCCATTTTCTTGACCATGGCTGGCTTGAGGACACCGCCGGCAGACAGCCCCAGGAAAACATCGGCATCGCCGATGATGTCATCCAGCGTGCGGGCATCGGTCTTCTTGGCGAAGTGTGCCTTTTTCTCGTCCATCAGGACGGTGCGGCCCTCGTAGACTACGCCCTCGATGTCGGACACCCAGACATGCTCGACCGGCAGACCCATGTCCATCATCAGGTCCAGGCACCCCATCGCAGCCGCACCGGCTCCCGAGACCACGACCTTGACCCGTGAGATGTCCTTGCCCACGACCTCGAGCCCGTTGATGAACGCGGCCGTGACGCAGATAGCTGTCCCGTGCTGGTCATCGTGGAACACGGGGATCTTCATGCGCTCCCGCAGCTTGCGCTCGACCTCGAAACATTCGGGAGCCTTGATGTCCTCGAGGTTGATGCCGCCGAAAGTGGGTTCCAGACCGGCGATGATGTCCACCAGCTTGTCCGGATCGCGTTCGTTGATCTCGATGTCGAACACGTCCAGACCAGAGAATTTCTTGAAGAGGACGGCCTTGCCTTCCATGACCGGCTTGGCAGCCAGCGGCCCGATGGCGCCGAGCCCCAGGACGGCCGTGCCGTTGGTGATCACCCCCACCAGATTGCCCCGGCCGGTGAAGCGGAACGCGTTGTGCGGATCGGCGACGATCTCTTCGCAGGCAGCGGCTACACCCGGCGTATACGCCAGCGCCAGATCACGCTGATTGGATAGCTGCTTGGTCGGGGTGACAGAGATTTTTCCGGGACGGCCATGTTCGTGATATTCCAGGGCCGCGACACGCAACGATTCGTCCATGATGATGTTGCCTTGATCCGTGAGGGAGAGTGACTATGCCAGCCATTCTAGCCGCTTGTGACACACCATGACACGGACGGGCCGACTGCCTGCGCGCCGGCCGCGATGCAGCGAAGGGGCGTCCAGTGCGGCGCGGCGGCATCAGCCCCAAAGCGGGCGTGCCAGTTAGGAAAACTGCTGGGCGTGCGCGGGGAACAGGCAGTCCGGGTCGAACAGCGCCTTCACTTCCTGAACCAGCGCAGTGTCGGCCACGGCGCTGCCGGGGCGCTGGCCAAAACGATCCGCATAGTCGCGCTGCAGCGGCTCGCCGAGCCGCTCGTCGAAGACCAGCCACTCGACCCAGCCGAGTTCGCCGCCGTGGCCCAGCAGCAGATGCGCCAGATTCAGCGGTTGTGAGCCGGTGGCCTGCAAGGCATCGAGCCGGTAGCGACCGTTCCAGCAGGCACCCTGCCGCAGGCCGGCCACCGCTTCGCCGCTGCCCAGTTCAAAGAGACTGGACACCATGCGCTGCACGCGCAGATTGTCGAGCGGCTTGCGATTGTCCGTGCCAAAGGCACCCAGGTTCGCCTGGGTGCCATCAGCGAGCAGGACCAGCGCGTGCACGAGCCCGCTGGCAGCCGTATTCCTGAAGTCCCAGTCGCACAGGCTGCGATCCGCCAGCCAGGCCGCGACCGTCAGATGCGGCGGCTGATCCCGGAACTGAGGCAGGCCCGCCTGTTCCAGTTGGCCTATCATGCACCCGGGCTGCACGAACCAGCGCGGGTCGCCGGGCCCCAGCCGCTCGTAGCGTTCCATCTCGTGGCCGGGTTCGACCCACAGCACCGGTTGATCTTCCAGGCGCGATGCATGGGGAACGCCATCCAGTGCCAGGCAGACACCGAACTCCAGACACAAGGCACGGGCACGATAAACGTCCTG
>DATNAI010000075.1:0-11494 GCA_035572875.1 Castellaniella sp.
CAGGGCGTGCCGAAGCGATCCTTGACCATCCCGAAGCCCGCGGACCAGAACGTGGCCGCGAACGGCATGATCGTCTGTCCGCCTTCTGCAAGGGCATCGAACATCCGTCGGCCCTCAGCCACGTTGGCGGGCTGGACGGATACCCACAGGCCTTGTGCCGGCTGGTACCCGCCGCAGCTGGGGTCCGCGCCCGGCATGGCGTCCGAACCCATCAGCGACTGCTCGCCCGCCTTCAGATGCACGTGCATGATGCGCTGTCGGGCGGATTCGGGGATTGAAGGCGTGCCCTCGGAAGCCGGCATCTCGCCGTAGGTGCCTTGATAGTCGATGGTGCCGTTGAACAGCTTGGCGTAGAAGGCGAAAGCCTCGGCGCAGTTGCCGTCGAAGTTGAGATAGGGGGTGAATTGCATCAGAGTCTCCCGTGTGTGCCGCTTCGTGGACGATGTACGGCTTGAAGGAAAAACAACGATCGGGCCCGTGGCCCTGGGCCCTTGTTCCGGCTTTCAATCCTGCGCGAAATCGCCGGTGCCCAGTTCGGTGACGCCATCCGTCGGCATATTCAGCGATTGCTCCACCGCGCGCACAATCCGGTCACGGCCGTGTTCGAATGCGTTGAGCAAGGCGGCGCCGGTGGCATCCGCAGCGCCAAAGGATTCCTGGAGCGCGTCGGCGGAAATCACGTAGGCTCGTTTTTCGTCCCCGTTATTCCAGTAGAAGCGAACATATCCGTCCGCATATTTGGCGTCGGTCATCTTTGCGAATGTGCTCATCCCTGCCTCATGGAAGTGGGTCACCAGACACTTCCATGGTAGGCCCAGGCTTGCATCGCAGAAGATAAGGAGTGAAAGCGCCGGTTACCGCACCTCTGCCGAGGGGCGTCGCGCTGCCACCGTCGGCTCGTACGCGCGGACTGTCCGACCTTCGAACCCGCTTGGTTACGCGCCGGCGCCGGCGGTGGGAAATGCCTGGCCGCGCCGCGTCATGATGCGGATGATGGCGTTCAGTGCCACGCCGTACATCGGCACGAACAGCAGCAGGCTGACGGTCAGTTTGATGGCGTAGTCCACCGCGGCGATTTCCACCCAGTGCTCCGCCATGAAGGGATTGCTGCTGTGCCAGAAGGCAATGCTGAAAAAGGTGACAGTGTCCAGCGCCTGTCCCAGGACAGCCGACGCGGCCGGTGCCGGCCACCACTGACGGCAACTGCGCCGCATGCGGTCAAATACCAGGATATCCAGCAACTGGCCCAGGGCATAGGCGGCAAAGCTGGCGAACGCGATCCGGAATACGAGGGTATTGAATTCGGCGAGAGCCGCTAGGTGATTGAATCGGCCTTCGTGGAACAGGACGGACACGATGTAGGAGACCACCAGCGCGGGCACCATGGCGCGCATGATCACACGGCGCGCGTCGGTTTTACCGATGAGACGAACGGTCAGGTCAGTGGCCAGGAAGATGAAGGGAAAACTGAAGGCCCCCCAAGTGCTGTGGAAGCCCAGCAGGTCGATCGGCAACTGCACCAAGTAATTGCTGGCGATGATGACCAGAATGTGAAAAGCGACCAGCAGCTTCAGGTAGAACGACGCCCGTGATGACGGGACGGTGGCGGAGATCATGTGAGCCTTTTTGGTAAATGGGGTTAGGGAACCCATTGACGAAATATGCCGGCGGATTATACGCCGGCCTTTTGCATTGTATGCGGACTGCCCGACCGCCCGTTCGCCTTTCCGAAGCCGGAGTCAGGCTTCGCTGGATGCGGGACCCCAGCGACGCGGGTCGGCCTTTTGCAGGTCGCGCAGGCGGCCGAGCTGACTGACCGGGAGCGTGATGCCTGTACGGGCGATGCGGCCTACCGGCTCGAAATCCCAGTCGGGATTCAGGCCCTCGTGGCGCAGCCACCCGTACATGTCTTCCGCCTGCGGGCGGAATCCGGCGAAGAAGTTGTAAACGACTTTGCGGGGTTCGCCGCGCTTGTGGGTCGTCATGGTGGGTCCTCGGAATGCTGGATTCGATGCGCGGATCATAGTGCCAGCCTATCGGAAATTAGGGTAAACCCATACTCGCCGTAAGCCTTAACGACGGAGTTACAATTCCCCGCTTGAGCTTTCACCCTGTGCTAATTTCCAGCATGTTCCTTCCCCTGACCTCCGGCTCCCTTGATTCACGCTAGCCACCAGCCTCGAGCACGCCGCGCGATCATGGCCACGGGTCTGTTGGCGGTCATGCTGCTCGCGTTCGTCGCTGCTCCAGCGACCACCGTCACGGGCGACATTCCGCTATTTCTGCCGCTGCATTCGGCACTGGAAATCTTCTCGGTCGTCATGGCCGCGTTGATTTTTGCGGTCGTCTGGGCGTCTCGCCACGAGCATCCCGGAGACAATCTCATCATCCTGGCGACCGCGTTCCTGGGGGTGGCGCTGCTGGACTTTTCCCATGCCATGTCGGTTCGAGGCATGCCCGTGATGGTGACGCCCAGCTCACCCGAAAAGGGCATCCTGTTCTGGCTGGCCGGACGCATGCTGAGCGCCGCGGCCATGCTGGCGGCGGTTTGGCTGCGCTGGGGCGCTCGCCATTTGCGCTGGCCAGCGGGCCTGCAACTGACCGGAGTACTCGCCGTCGTGGCAGGCGTGTATGTCATGGTCTTGGGGCACCCGGAGGTCCTGCCTCGGATGTACGTGCCCGGCGAGGGCGTGACGCGATTCAGGGTCCTGACGGGGTGCGGGCTGATTGCCGCCTATCTGCTGGTGGCCGTCAGACTCGTCTGGTATTGGCGCCGGCCGCGTGAATTCGGTGCGAGCAGTCTGTTTGCATCAGCCTGCATCATGGCCCAGAGCGAGGTCTTCTTCATGCTCGACATGGGCGTCTCCGACTTCTACAACCTGTTGGGACATGCCTACAAGATGATCGCCTACCTGTATTTATACAGGGCGGTATTCATGGACTCGGTCCAGCGCCCTTACCGCCTGCTGGACAGGTCCCAGCGCCGGCTCAGCGCGACGCTGGACGCCGTGCCGGATTTGCTGTTCGAAATGGACGCCAAGGGCCGCTATCTGGAGGTTCATAGCGGACTTCTGGGCGGCATGACGACGCCGCTTCTGCAGTTGCTGGGGCGCACCGTGCATGACGTGCTGCCGGCCAAGGACGCCGCCGTGGTGCTGTCCGCGCTAGAGGAGGCGCAAGCGCGAGGCTGGTCCAGGGGCAAAGTCATCGCCTTCGACCTCGCGGACAAGGGGCGGCGCTGGTTCGAGCTGTCCGTTGCGCCGAAACCCGTGGAGAAGGGGGCCGAACCACAGTTCGTCCTGGTTTCGCGCGATGTCACGGATCGTTTCGAAAGCGAGCAGGCGTTGTATGCGCTTTCAAATTTCGATCAGCTCACCGGGCTGCCCAACCGCATGTCTCTGCTCAATACTCTGGGGCGCATGACGGCGACGAATGACAGGGTGGCGATTTTCTGGGTGGACCTGGACCGCTTCAAGGACATCAATGACGTCATGGGGCACTTGGCGGGGGACCAGTTGCTGCTCGAGACCGCCCGCCGCTTGCGTTCCCAGCTTCGCAGCCAGGACGTGCTGTCGCGCCATTCCGGCGACAGTTTCGTGGCGGTCGCGCATGGCTTCGGCCGCGCCCAGGCTGCGGCGCTGGCGGGGAACCTGCTGGCCGCGGTCTCGGAACCCGTCTCGCTCTCCGGCCATGAATTGTCGATCACGGCCTCCATTGGAGTGGCCATGTGTCCCGAAGATGCTCAGGCCCCGACTGCGCTGCTGAAGAATGCCGAGGCGGCCATGTATCGTGTCAAGGACGAGGGCCGCAATCACTACGAGTTTTATGTGTCGGAGGTGCAGACGCGTGTCACGCACGCGGCGGAGCTGGGCGCGGCGCTCAAGCTGGCGTTCCAGCGCCATGAGTTTCGGTTGGTGTACCAGCCGCAGGTGTCACTGGACGATGGCCGGGTCATCGGTGCCGAGGCGCTGCTGCGCTGGGACTCGCCGCAGTTCGGGGAAGTATCCCCGGCGGAGTTCATTCCACTGGCCGAAGCCAACGGCCTCATTGTGCCGATTGGCGAATGGGTGATTCAACACGCGCTGGTGCAACTGCGGGACTGGCTGGCGGCAGGCATGCCGAAGATGGTTCTGGCGATCAACCTTTCGGCCACGCAATTCATGCAGGCGGGATTCATCGAGCAGGCCGGCCGGATTCTGGATGCAACGGGAGCGCCACCCGACTGCGTGGAGTTCGAGATTACCGAAGCTGTCGCCATGCGGGCGCCCGAGGCCGCGGTCGCGACCATGCAAAAGCTGAGCGAGCGCGGGATCCGTTTCGCGATCGACGACTTTGGCACGGGCTATTCGTCGCTCAGCTATCTGAAACGCTTCCGGATCAACAAGCTGAAGATCGACCAGTCTTTCGTGCGTGATATCTTCACGGACGCCGACGATCAGGCGATCGTGATGGCCGTCATCCAGGTCGCACAGAGCCTGGGCATCACCACGATAGCCGAAGGCGTGGAAACCGTGGAACAGATCCGGTTCCTGAAGGCGCAGGGCTGCCACGAGGCGCAAGGCTATTATTTCAGCCGACCGCTGACGGCCGATCGGTTCGAGCATTACATGCGGGACCAGCGGTATGATTTCCCCCAACCCCAATCTTAAAGGAGACCACCCATGTCCACTCGTTCGATACCGCCGTTTCGCGCCGACCATGTGGGAAGCCTGTTGCGGCCCAGATTCCTGCTGGACGCCCGCGACCGGCACGCCCGGGGCGAGATCGATGCAGCGGCGCTGCGTCGGGTCGAGGACCGCGCGATTGCCGAAGCCGTGCGCTTCCAGGAGGACATCGGTCTGAAGTCCATCACGGACGGAGAGTTCCGCCGAACCTATTTCCACCTGGACTTCCTGCGGCACCTGGGTGGCGTGGCGACCGACGACCCGAAGCTCGTCGTCGGCGAGGATGGCAAGGAGCACTTGTTGCCTCCCGGTATCCGGGTGGTGGACAAGGTCCGGCATGTGCGTGATATCCAGCGCGCCGATTTCGAATATCTTGCCAGCCAGGTCTCGGCTGGCCATACGCCCAAGGTCTCGATCCCGTCGCCCACCATGCTGCACTTCCGCGGCGGGCGTGCCGGCATCAATGCGCAGGCCTATCCGGAGCTCGAACCGGAATTCTACGAGGATGTGGCCAAGGCCTACGGGCAGGAGCTCCACAGCCTGTACGAGGCCGGCTGCCGCTACGTCCAGATGGACGACACCAATCTCGCGTATCTGTGCGACGAGCACATGCGGGAAGCGGCCCGTTCGCGGGGCGACGACCCGAATGAACTGCCGCATCGCTATGCCAAATTCATCAATCGCGTCGTGGCCTACAAGCCCAAGGACATGGTGTTGTCCATGCACCTGTGCCGGGGCAACTTCAAGAGCACCTATGCGGCGGAAGGCAACTACGAGCCGGTGGCTGAAGCGCTGTTGTCCGAAATGCATCTGGACGCGTATTTCATGGAATACGACGATGACCGCAGCGGAGACTTCCGCCCCCTGCGCTTCCTGCCGGCGAACAAGATCGTGGTGCTCGGCCTGGTGACGACGAAGTTCAGCCCGCTGGAATCCAAGGACGATCTGAAGCGCCGTATCGATGAAGCGTCCAAATATGCGCCGTTGGAGCAACTCGCGCTGTCTCCCCAGTGCGGCTTTTCCAGCACGGTCCATGGCAACAAGATTTCGGTGGACGATGAGCGGGCGAAACTGCGCCTTGTCGTCGAAGTCGCGCGCGACGTCTGGGGTGACGCTTGAAACCTGGCAAACGTAGCCTCTGACCGGAAACCAACGCGGCCTTCGTGCCGGGAGCAGCAGCCATGCAGATCGGATTTGCCAGGCGGCACGCGGGACTCGTGCCGGGGCTTTTGTTTGGACTCGCGGTACTGTGTTCCGGCCTGGTGCCGCGGACCGTCCAGGCGCAGGATGCGGCGAAATCTTCCCCTATGACGCTGCAGGTGGGGCAGATCAGCGATTCCATCGCCTTCTTTCCGATCTTCGTGGCCAAAAAGCAGGGCTTCTTTGCCCGGCAAGGTCTTCAGGTCGGAGACATCCCGTTGCTGGGGACGGGCGCCAAGCTGGCGGCCGCGCTGCAATCGGGCAGCATCGACGTCGCTGGTGGAAACGGTACGGATCCGCTGAATCTGTACCGCGTCAACAAGAGCACCCGGATGATTGCACAGTTGGTGAACACCTACTATGTGGACGTCATCACGGGGCCGTCCTTTGCGGGGCCTTCGGAGACCGCGCCGCTGGGCGATCGGATCAAGGCGCTGCAAGGCAAGAAGATCGGCGTTACCGGCCCTGGCAGCGGTACCCAGGCACTGGTCGATTTTCTCCTCGGCATGCAGGGGATGCGATCCGCCACCGACGTCACGCTCGTGTCGCTGGGGTCCAACATGACCGGTGCGCTGGGGGCGCTCAAGACAGGCCGCGTGGATGCGCTGTCCTTCCCGCAGCCGGTGGGTCAACAGGCCGAGGCTACACACTCCGGCAGCATCTATATTTCTCCCGCCCGGGGCGATATCCCGCAGCTCAAGCGGGTCGTCCACGGCGTGGTGTTCACCACCCAGCCGGTGCTGGACCACAAAGGTCCGGCCGTTATCGCTTTCGTGCGCGGGATCGCGGATGCGGAGCAATTCATCCACAGCGCGGATGCATCATCCGTCCGTGCGTTGTTCAAGGCCTACCGGCCCACGATGGGCGACGCGACCGTGGACAGGCTCCTCACCATCCTGCGGGCCGAGATTCCAGCCGATCCTGGCATCAGCCAGGCAGAATTCGAGGGCGAGGTGCAATTCAATCTCAAGTCGGGGTTGATCAAGGAAGCGCCCGATTACGCCACCATGGTGCCGTCCCAGTGGCTGAATACGGCGCTGGGCCGGCATTGATGGCGACGGTCTATAGCGTAAGGGATGTCCATAAACACTTTCGCAAGGGCGATCAGGAACTCGTCGCTTTGCGGGGCGCCAATCTGAGGGTCGAGGAGGGCAATTTCCTCGTGCTGTTGGGGCGCAGCGGCTGTGGGAAGTCGACGCTGCTCAACCTGCTGGCCGGCCTCGCGGCGGTGACATCGGGAGAAATCCGCTATCGGGGCGATCCCGTGACGGGCCCCCAGACTCGTGTGGGTTACCTCACACAGCAGGACACCGTGATGCCGTGGCGCACGGTCTTGAACAACGTGGAAATGCCCCTGGAAGTTCGCGGCGTGGACAAGCCTGCACGCACGGCTGAAGCCATGCGCTTGATCGAACAGGTAGGACTCGGCGGCTTCGAGCACCATTATCCGCGTGAGTTGTCCGGAGGCATGCGCCGGCGTGTGAGCATCGCCCGCATGCTGTGCAGCGGGCCCGAGACGCTGCTGCTGGATGAACCATTTGGCGCGCTGGACGCGCAGCTTCGTGGCGACCTCCAGCGCCAGCTCCTGGACCTCTGGGCCGGCAGCGGCCGTACGGTGGTGTTCGTGACCCACGACATCGAAGAGGCGCTCATTCTGGCCGATCGGGTGGTGGTGCTGGGGCCGCTGGGCGCCATCATGCTGGACCTGGCCGTTGATCTGCCAAGGCCTCGCGATGGCGACGAGATCCGCATTCAACCCGGCTATCTGCACCTTTACCGTGCATTGGCCGACGCCATCCGGCAGGCCAGTCGATGACCGCCGACAAATCGCTTTCATCAAGCCCGCCTTCTCCGGGCCCCGAAGGCCCAGGCCGTGGGCTGGCCGCGCATGGGCCGCTGCTCCTCCCGCTCGAACAGACGTGGTGGGAACGCCATCGGCGCATGGTGGGGATCCACGGGGCCAGACTCGCAGTCCTCGCCGCCTTGCTCGGAATCTGGGCGGCGCTTTCGGGGAACGTGCTCGATCCGCAGTTCTTCGGATCGCCTGAAGGCGTCGCCAAGTCCTTGATCGATTGGTCGGTGGACGGCACCTTGTGGCGCAATTCCTGGATCACGATCCAGGAGGTGGTGCTGGGCTTCGTGCTGGGAGCCACCTCGGGAGCGATCCTGGCTTATCTGATTGCGGCCATCAAGCCTCTTTGGGAGGTGCTGATTCCCTACATGCTGGCGCTGTATTCAGTCCCGAAGGTCGCCGTCGCGCCCTTGTTCATCATCTGGTTCGGCATCGGTCTGAGCATGAAAGTGCTGCTGGCGGCGATCTCGGTGTTTTTCCTGGTGTTCCTGAGCACCGCCGCGGGCGTGCAGAACGTCGATGAAGGCTTGAAGAATGCCGTGCGCATGATGGGGGGTTCGCGCCGCGATGTGGCGCTGAAAGTCACGCTGCCGGCCTCCATGGCCGGCCTGCTCACGGGTCTGCGGATGTCGATCCCCTATGCGCTGATCGGCGCGGTCATTGGCGAACTGGTGGCGTCGAACAGAGGGCTTGGATTCTTGATCAGCGACTCGTCCGCGCAGTTCAATACCAGCGGCGTGTTCGCGGCCCTGGTCGTGCTGGCGGTGATCGCCGGCGTGCTGAACATGCTGGTCAATGTATTCGACCGCTGGGCCAATCGCTGGAAACCGCTGGATTCGGGCGACTAGCGGCGAAATCTGGTGGGCCCCCCGAGAGTCGAACTCGGCACCAATGGATTATGAGTCCACTGCTCTAACCAGGCATGAGCTAGAGGCCCGTACCCGCTGCGGGACGAGGATGCCCTGCGTCGGGAGAGCTCGGATTATCGCATAGGTTGCCTGTTGCACGGGCTTGCACTGTCGCGCGGGCATGCGCACCGGCGATGGGCCGACCGTGATAAGGTTCCTGCACGGCACTCTTGGAGATCCAGGGATGGAAATCGTCGATCGACTGCGCTTCTGGGGCCTCGCCCTGGTCCTGATGACCCTGGCGGGCTGCCAATCGGGGAGCTTTCCGGGGGGGCCCTCGTCCGGCATGGTGACGGCGCCCGGTGGTCGCGTCGCCCACGCTGGCCCTCGTCAGACGGTAGACGCCAGCCGCGAAGCCGAAAACATTCGCGTGTTCCTGGCGGACACCCGGCCGCGCGCCGGATGGACGCCCGTGCACCTCAAGCCGTCCGGGGTCCTGTATGTGCGCACGGAGGCGATCATCGACCGTCGCGACCTGATCGGCATTCAGTCGGCCACGGATCAATCGGGGGGCGGCATCCTGGTGCTGATCTTGAGCGACGCGGGATTTCGGAAGATGCGTGAGGCGACGGCCGCAAATCCGGGCTTGCGGCTGGCGCTTGTAGTGGGACAGACGATGCTGGCGGCGCCGGCGTACGCAGCGCCGGTCCGGGAGCACCAGCTGGCCTTTGGGGTGGGTTCCGCACGCAACGCGGAACTCGCCGCGCATGCCGTGGCCGGCGTGCGATGATCGTCGACCCGCGCGGAGTTACTATAGGCGGTCAACAGAAAAGTCCGCCGCTCGCCCTCCGGCCATCCTGGCTTGCCGTGCGCAACAGACGGAGCACATCCCAAAGGAGCACCATTCATGTTGCCGTCATCCCCGCGCAGCTACGCAGACGCCTGCGAGCGGTTCCAATGGCAAATTCCGGAGCATTACAATATCGGCCACGATGTGTGTGGCAAGTGGGCCGACTCCGAGCCCGATCGCCTGGCACTGATCTTCGTCGATGATGAGGGCAGGGCGAAGCACTTCACGTTCGGTCAGATTTACGAGCGTTCCGGCCAGTTCGGGCGCCTGCTGCAGGCGCATGGCGTCCAGCCGGGCGACCGTGTCGGCATCCTGTTGCCGCAGGCACCCGAGACCGCGTTCGCGCATGTGGGAGCCTACCGCGCCGGCTGCATCGCATTGCCGCTGTTCACGCTGTTCGGTGCCGAGGCGCTTAAGTTCCGCCTGTCCGACAGCGGCACCCGGGTGGTCGTGACCAACGCGGAAGGGGCGGCGAAGATCGCCGGCATCCGCGAGGCGTTGCCGCAGCTGGAGGTGGTATTCACGATCGATGGTGCCCAAACCGGCACGCTGGATCTATACCGCGAGATGGACCGCCACAATTCTGATCTGAAGACGATCGACACGCGCGCAGACGATCCAGCCGTCATCATCTACACGTCGGGAACAACCGGCCAGCCAAAAGGCGCATTGCATGCGCACCGCGTACTGCTCGGACATCTTCCGGGGGTCGAGATCTCGCATAATCTGCTGCCCCAGGAAGGCGACCGCCTGTGGACGCCGGCCGACTGGGCCTGGATCGGCGGGCTGTTCGACGTGCTGATGCCGGCCTGGCATCACGGAATACCCGTGGTGGCGCACCGCTTCAAGAAATTCACGCCCGAAGCTGCCTTCCAGCTGCTTCAGGACTTCGAGGTTCGCAACACCTTCCTGCCTCCTACCGCGCTGAAAATGATGCGCACCGTCGACAGCCCCGAAAAGCGCTGGAATTTCCGGCTCAGATCCGTCGCCAGCGGAGGCGAGTCGCTGGGTCACGAGCTGTTGGAGTGGGGGCAGCGTACGTTCGGCCTGACCATCAATGAGTTCTATGGCCAGACGGAATGCAACATGACAGTCTCGTCGTGTGCGGATCTCATGCCCATTTGCCCCGGTGCAATCGGCAAGCCGGTTCCAGGCCACACGGTGGCCATCGTGGACGACGAGGGAAGCCGGCTGGCTCCAGGTGAGCAGGGCCATATCGCGGTCCGTGCCCCCGACCCAGTTCAGTTCCTGCGCTATTGGAATAACGAGGCGGCCACGCAACGCAAATACATTGGTGACTGGCTCATCACGGGTGACACCGGGACGGTGGACCCCGAGGGTTACGTGCATTTCGTGGGGCGCAGCGACGATGTCATCACCTCGGCCGGTTATCGCATCGGCCCGGGAGAAATCGAAGATTGCATTTTGCAGCACCCGGCCGTGAAAATGGTCGCGGTGGTCGGCGCGCCGGATGCGCAACGCACCGAGATCGTGGTGGCTGTCGTGGTGCTGAAGGATGGTGTGAAGGGAGACCCCGCCTTGCGTCGGGAGATCCAGGATCACGTGAGGACACGGCTCGCTGCCCACGAATACCCGCGCGAGGTCTATTTCGTGGAAGAACTTCCCATGACGACGACCGGGAAGGTCATTCGCAAGGAACTGCGCACTTTGGTGACCCGCTGGCGCGAGAATGCCTGAGGTGCCCGCCGCATCGCGTGGTGCGGTGCGGCATGGCGCGCAACGACGGCGCGGTCGCCGGTGTCAGAACGCCTCTTTTACGCCGCTTCCGTCCGCTGCGTGGGTCCGCAGCAGTAAATGCTCGACCAGCCAGGCACAGCCCAATAGCGTGATGTTGATCGCCAGATAGAGCAGGCCGGCGACGACGAAGGTTTCCACAATCAGGAAACTCTGGCTCATGAGCCGTCGCGCAAAGCCGGTCAGTTCCATGACGGCAATGGTGGAGGCCAGACTGGTCCCCTTGATCGCGAGCACCAGTTCGTTGCTATAGGCTGGGAAGGCCTGGCGGATGGCGAGCGGGAAGTGCACGCGGCGGAATGCCTGGAAACGGCTCATGCCAAAG
>DATNAI010000076.1:0-3240 GCA_035572875.1 Castellaniella sp.
CACCGCCATTCGCGCCGTTCTTCCCGCAAACCTGATGATCGCCGCCGTGGGTGGCGTCTCCGACAAGAACTTCGCGGACTACACCAGCGCCGGCATTCTTGCATTCGGCCTCGGCAGCAGCCTCTACAAGCCCGGCATGACGGCGGCGGAAGTAGCTGTTCGGGCCAAGGCAACGATCGAGGCGTACGACCTGGCCATTCAACAGGCGGGATAGGGTAGCGAAAGTTGGACCCACCCGCCGTCGCTGCTTCGCAGCTATGGCTTGGCACCCGCTTGTCTCGCACTTCGATGACAAAAAGGGCCAACGGTAAAAGTGCACGCGATGCCGCGCGCGGCTCGATCCCATCCTATCCGTCGGACAAATCGGGGACGTCACTGATCTCATGGACGGCAACGTTGACTGTCATGCTCAGTAGTCTTTCGCGTCACCGAACCACGCGCCTGCCAGGAGAATTGCCTGGCCTGGATATCGGGCAACCGCCACCGTATCGCGCCTCTCTACCAAACCTGTGCCAAGCTTGCCGCTAAAGCACTGCGGTCCGTCGCAGAGAGAGCACGCATTTCCTCGGATCGGTCGGGTGCATCGCGGGCGACGCCATCCTGGCCGGAGCCGAGACACTCGCCGTTCCGGCGTGCGACGTTTGATCTGGATCAACGGCAGCCTGTCAATCGGGCTCAACGAGCACAGGCGGGTCGGGTCGTCCCTTGATCCCGTAGGGTCGTTGCTATCGGCCGTTGACAGCTTTGTGCTCGCCCCAAGGCCATCGCTTGGAGAAAAACATGGACACATACGAAATCATTTTCGGTGCTGCCGTCATCACGGTCGTCCTTGTTGCCATAGCCGGGACCTTCATACAGCGCGGAAAGCGCTTCAGGCGCTCGTCTGAAAGAAGCGGCGCCGCCCATGATACCGACGCCTGACGAAGCCAAGTCAACGTTGCTGACTGATCTAACTCAAAGGTGTGCTGTCCCTGGCAGATTAGGGAAGCAAATATTCTCGACCATCGGCCGCGCAACTGCACAAAAATGGGAGACGAAAATGAGCCGTATGCCATCGATGACTGCGCTACTGGGGATGCTCGCGATTGCGGGATATCAGAACCGCGACAAGCTGGCCGAATTGCTGAAAGGTGTCGGAGCTGGAAACACCGAGACTGGGGCGGGCCAGTCCGGACTGGGAGGGTTACTTGGAAGTCTTGGCGGGATACTGGGTGGCGCTGGCGCCGCCGGTGGTGCGAGTGGCGCCGGTGGCACGGGCGCCCTGCTAGGCAATGGCCTGAACGAACTGCTCGAAAGCTTCACGCAAAATGGACAGGGCGATACAGCACAATCCTGGATCAATACGGGTCCCAACGATGAAATCTCGCCTCCTCAGCTGAAGCAGGCAATCGGAGCCGACGTGCTGGCGACGCTGGAAGAAAAGACTGGGCTTTCGCAGCAAGAGCTACTTGCCCGGCTTTCTCGCGAACTTCCGTCAGCGATTGACAAGTACACGCCAGACGGCCGCCTGCCGGGGCGGTAAAATCATAGTTCGTTTGCGAAAAAGGAGTGTTAGATGGGAATAATATGGACAATCATCATTGGCTTTATCGCTGGCGTGATTGCCAAGTTCATCATGCCTGGTGACAACGAGCCTTCCGGATTCATTCTCACTTCGGTCCTGGGAATCGTTGGCGCATTCGCAGCGACTTACCTGGGCCAAGCGCTCGGATGGTATCGTCCGGGCGAGGGGGCCGGGCTGATTGGCAGCGTCGTAGGCGCAATAATTATACTGTTCGTCTACGGACTATTTGCTGGCCGTAAAGCCGCCTGAATACGGCCGAGGCGGCACGCAAATGGCGCCCGGCCTATCCAGTGATCCAATGGGCCTTGATCCAGATCAAGCCGGTCGCTTTTTGCCTTCTTAGCTTTGCCCTTCCCCTAACCATAAGGAGATACGCAATGAAGGCTTCAAGTCTCGCAGTTGCTGCGTTCGCGTTTATCAGCGCGGCCACGTTATCCATCGTGCCATCGGCAGATGGCGGACTGTCTGTAGGCACCGAGGAAGCGCAGGCACGGGTAGGTCGCCCCCTCACGCCCGTCAGCGTTGCCGGCGTTGCTCGAAGAACCACCCGGCGGGCGGTTGTGGGCGGGGCCGTAGTTGGTGGGGCAGTTGTTGGTGGGGCCGCTGTAGCGCGCCCGAGGTGCGGCTACCAGCCTTATCCGCCGTGCTACTAGATATTTTTCCACCAGTATTGATCTGGATCAACGGAAGCAACTGACCGCTGGTGCCTTTGTCGCATTCACTTGTGTTCATTGGTGCGGTCCCCAAGCCGCACGCCCACCCCCTTCAATGGACCCAATTGGCATAAGCCCCGCCGGGTAATCCTGACGGGGCTTTTTGCGACCTGCCTGAGGCCCAGAACCGCCGTGGGCTGTCCGCGCCGCCTCCTTTGCCCGCTGCACGACGTTGGTCTAGAACGTCGGCATGACCAAATCATTGAATGCGCCCCTGCCGTTTGACCAGCTTGCCAAGGCCATCGAAGCGCGCCGTTCTGTCTATGGATACATCAGCGGACTTCGGCTCGACCGCGCCGCCCCTGGTGAGGCCTGGTCAAGCCTGCCCTATCGGCCCGTCTTCGTCGGTGACACCGAAACAGGTGTTCTTCACGGCGGCGTCGTCACCGCCATGCTCGACGAGAGCTGCGGCATGGCCGTCCAGCTCGCCCTCGACGGGACGCGATCGATTGCCACGCTGGACCTGCGCATCGACTATCAGAAACCTGCAACACCTGGCCTCGATATCAAGGCACATTCGTTCTGCTATCGCGCCACCCGCTCGATCGCCTTCGTACGCTCCGCCGCCTACCAGGAATCCGAAGATGATCCGGTCGCTACCGCGACGGCCTGCTTCATGATTGTCGCGAACCGGACCAACATGCTGACCGACGAGCGGATACATGACGGCCCACCTCCGGCGCTCGAAGCCCCCGAGGATCCGGCAAGCCTGTTTGCCAACAGTCCCTTCGCGCGCTGTCTCGGTATCCGCCTCGGCGAGGACGACACGCTTGTCATGCCTTTCTCGCCAAAGATCATCGGCAACCCGATGTTGCCCGCCATCCACGGCGGCATGACCGGCGCCTTTCTGGAAACGACGGCGATTGTCGGCGTGACGCGCGAGCTCGGCGCAGTGGCGCTGCCCAAGCCGATCGGTCTGACCATCAATTACCTGCGCTCCGGCCGCGCGCTGGACAGTTACGC
>DATNAI010000077.1:0-4493 GCA_035572875.1 Castellaniella sp.
CCTGTTCGCGTGGGACAGGCTCAATTTTCTGAAGGCGGGCATCGTGCACGCCCACTGTGTGACCACCGTGAGCCGCAACTACGCGCGCGAGATCATCACCCCGGAAGGAGGATGCGGCCTGCACGACGTCTTGAGGTCGCGCGCCGAGGATTTCGTGGCCCTGCCCAACGGCATCGATACGTCCGTCTGGAGCCCATCGCGCGACGCATACCTCGCGGATTTGCCCTATGACGTCGACACGCCGGAGCGCAAGGCTTACTGGAAATCCCGCGTCCAGTCCGACTTCGGGCTGGACATCGACAAAGAGGCGTTCCTGGTGATCTCCTGCAGCCGATTGACGGAACAGAAGATGGCGGATGTGACCCTGCAGGCAATGCCCCGGGCGCTGGAAACGCTGCCGCGTCTGCAACTTGCGGTCCTGGGCAAAGGCGAGGCGCGCTTCGAAAACGGCTTCGCTGCACTGGCGCGTCAGTTCCCTGGGCGTTGCGCCACCCACATCGGTTATGACGAGCGCGCGGCCCACCGGCTGCAGGCGGCCGCGGACGCCTTGTGGCATCCCAGCCGCTTCGAGCCCTTCGGACTGACGCCGCTCTACGCCATGCGATACGGCGCCCTCCCGATCGCAACGGCGGTCGGAGGAATGGTCGACACGATTCACGACCCCGGCCTCGGTGCCGGCCGCGCTGCCTTGAAGACCGCCAATGGCGTGCTGCTGGACGGTGCCGGCGCAGGCGCCATGATCGCCGCCCTGCATAGAGTGATGGAGTTGCGCGACCACCAGACCGTCTGGCGCACCATGCAGCGCAACGCGATGCGGGAGGATCATGGCTGGCCCAGCGCGGTGCAGGCCTACCTGCAACTTTTCGCGGGGATGCGGGGGCACGCGGTGGTAGGTCCCCATCGCATGCGAACCCGGTCCGAAAGGCCAGTCGTACGGGCGGGGCGCACGCGCGTGTCCGTGGCTCCCGGGCTTTAACAAGCCCATGGCGAAGCGCGCTTCCGCAGCGATCGGATGGCCGTGCCTGATCCGGACGTCGTTGCGCGATGCCATGGCTCTGGCCGGGTCATGGAAGAGCGCCGGCATCGACGGCGTCCTGCTGCCGGTGCCTTGGCGTTGTGGCAGCGACCCCCACGATCTGGTGCCCCTGGATGCCGACCAAAGCGACAAGCCGGGGCAATCGTCGAACGACCGCATCCGCGAGGCCGCTGCGCACTTGGCGCGGCAGGGTCTGTCCTGCCATCTGGAACTGGTTCTGGACCGCGTCGCAAGAGCGGCGGTGCCGAGCACGGCGCAGGCCGAGTGGCTGCGCGAGGAGCGCATCGATCCGGCCATGGATCCGCGGGTGTCGCGCAGTGCGCTGCTGACGCGGCGGCTCATTGACGTTCCGCCGCCCGCCTTCGTGGAGAGCTGGCGACGGCGCCTGGACGGCTGGGCGGAGCGCGGCGTCCAGGGCTTCTGCTTCCAATCGCCGCAGAACCTGGCAAGTCCTGTCTGGGGGAGCCTCTTCGGCGGCCTGCGCCAAACCCGGCCCGGACTCCAGTTCATCGCCTGGACTCCCGGGCTGTCTCCCCAGGCGCTGCGCAAATGCCAGGGCGCCGGGTTCAATTACACAGTATCGTCCCTGGCGTGGTGGGATGGAAAAGCCGACTGGCTGGCCGAAGAAGACGCACGCTTGCGCGAAGTGGCACCGGTACTGGCTTACGTGGGCGGCCGCCACGATCAGCGGTGGCTTGCGGCGGCGGCCGTGAGCGGTGACGGCATCGTGCTCGAGAGCCCCCTGGAGGCTGCAGCGGCACTGACGCCCTTGTCCCGGTGGCGCCGCGCGCTCGCCCTGACGGGGCCGCTGATCACAGTGGGGGGTCATGCCGGGCGCGCCACCACGATCCTGCGCCGGCCGCAGGACGGCGATGCCGCCATCCTGACGCTCACCCCCGAGGGCGAGCCCTCATCGACGTTTGATCGCGCGGAACTGGCCGCGCTGCTGCCTTCGCCCATCGCCAAGGCCCGCGGCGCGCCTGCGGGTCTGGCGCCGCGCGGCGATCGCCTGGAAGCGGCCGCGGGTGCGTTGTGGCAGGCGCTGCCGCAACAGCCCGTCACCTCCGCCGTCCCCGCATCCCCGCTGACGGCCCAGACGCGAAACCAGACGCCTCGGATCAGTATCGAAGACATCCAGCCAGCGGTGGATGGCGGCATGTGGCCGGTGAAACGGATCACCCACGAACCGGTGTTCGTGCAAGCGACGGTGTTCATCGATGGCCACGAGAGCCTGTCGGCCGATTTGTGCTGGCGCGCCTGCGACGAACCGGAATGGCAGCGAGTCCCCATGAAGCCGCTGGGCAACGACCGGTGGGCCGCGCAGTTCCAGCCGACGAGAATCGGGTCGCACGAGTATTGCGTGCTGGCCTGGGCGGATATCTGGGCCAGCTTCTGTGCCGAGTGGCGTGCCAAGTGGGGCGCAGGGCAACCGCTGAACCTCAGTCTGGAGGAAGGCGCGCAATGGCTGGCGCACGCGCTTCAGCAACAGCCGGGAACCGCACTGGAGGAAGCGCGCTGGGCTCGCGTGCGCCGCGTCCTGGCCGCGCTACGGGGGCTCGGGCAGGACACTCCGGACGAACACCTGATGCGCGAGCTGTTGTCCCCCACGTTGGCGGCCGTCCTGCGCGATCCCGGAGAACGGCCATTCAGTTGGGCCACCGCACCGCTGGGCCTGTGGGTGGACCGGCCCCAGGCGCGCTACGCAAACTGGTATGAACTGTTTCCGCGCTCGCAATCCGCCGTCGACGGCGTGCACGGGACTTTCGACGACGTGATCAGGCGTCTGCCGGATATCCGGCAAATGGGGTTCGATGTACTGTACATGACGCCGATTCATCCGGTCGGCACGCAGAACCGCAAAGGCCGCAACAACAGCCTGAGCGCAGTTCCCGAGGATGTGGGAAGCCCTTACGCCATCGGCTCGGCCGAGGGAGGCCACGATGCGATCGAACCGCAGCTCGGCACGCTGGCTGATTTCCAGCGCCTGGTGACGGCCGCACGGCGGCAAGGTCTTGAGATCGCGCTGGATTTTGCCATCCAATGTTCACCGGACCACCCCTGGCTGACCCAACATCCCGACTGGTTTTCCTGGCGCGCGGACGGGACGCTGCGCCACGCCGAAAATCCGCCCAAGAAATACGAAGACATCGTGAACGTGACCTTCTACCAGCATGGGAAGCCGTGGCGGCGCAAGGTGGCGCTATGGCGTGCGCTGCGCGACGTGGTGCTCTTCTGGATCGAACAGGGCGTACGCATCTTTCGTGTCGACAACCCCCACACCAAGCCGCTGCCATTCTGGCACTGGCTGATCACCGAGATCCACGCACGCGACGCCGGGGTTGTGTTCCTGTCCGAAGCGTTCACGCGTCCGGCCATGATGTATCGGTTGGCCAAGGCCGGATTCACCCAATCCTATACCTACTTCACCTGGCGTAACGAGCCATGGGAGATCGACGCCTACCTGCGCGAACTCTCGCAACCGCCGGTGGCGGACTTCTTTCGGCCGCATTTCTTCGTCAACACGCCGGACATCAACCCCGTATACCTTCAGCAGCACGGGCGGCCCGGCTTCCTGGTGCGCGCGGCGCTTGCCGCCACGGGTGCCGGCCTGTGGGGAATCTACAGCGGCTTCGAACTTTGCGAGGCTGCCGCCCTCCCGGGGCGCGAAGAATACGCCGACTCTGAAAAATACGAACTCCGCCAGCGGGATTGGCAAGCGGCGGGAAACATTCGCAATGAGATCACGCAGCTGAACGGCATCCGGCGAGCCAACCCCGCCTTGCAGGGCCATCGCGGCTACGAAGGCATTCCGGCGCAGCCGGAGGGCGTACTGGCCTATCTCCGGCACTCGGAGGGCGATTCCAATGTGCTTCTCGTCATGATCAATCTGGATCCCGTGCGAACCATGGACGCGGCAGCCCGGGTGGGTGGCATCACCAGGGCGGTGAATTTGCTGACGGGCGCGCGCGAGCACTGGGAGGACCAGGTGGCCCGTGCGCGCCTCGCGCCCGAGGCTCCCTATGCCATCTGGCGGCTGCCCCAGCGGCCAGATGGCCATTGAAGCAGGGTTCACGATGGACACCATCAATACAACCACGCTCGAGACGGACTGGTACAAGGACGCGGTCGTCTATCAACTGCACGTCAAGTCCTTCTTCGACTCGAACAATGACGGCGTGGGAGATCTCCCCGGTCTGATCGCGAAGCTCGACTACATCGCCGGGCTCGGCGTCAACACGATCTGGCTGTTGCCGTTCTACCCATCGCCGCGCCGTGACGACGGCTACGACATCGCCGGGTACCGCAGCGTGCATCCCGACTATGGCCGGCTCGCCGATGTACGCCGGCTGATCCGCGCAGCCCATGCGCGCGGCCTGCGCGTGGTGACGGAACTGGTCGTAAACCACACGTCGGATCAGCATCCCTGGTTCCAGCGGGCGCGCCTCGCACGTCCCGG
>DATNAI010000078.1:0-4862 GCA_035572875.1 Castellaniella sp.
AACCAGTTCGTCCAGGTTCGCCTGAGGCTGGGGCTGGAATCCGGTGTCGTGGTGCCGCTGCGGGCCGTGCAACGCAGTTCGGCGGGCGAGTTCGTCTATCGCGTCGATGCCCAGCACAAGGCCCATGTCGTGATGGTGGCGACGGGGGTGGATGACGGCAATCGCGTCGTGGTTGAATCGGGCCTCCAGGCCGGCGACAGCATCGTGGTCGAGGGCACGGACCGATTGCGTGATGGCAGTTCGGTGGAACCGGTGGCACCGGACACCGCAGCGGATGACGGAGCGCCGGCCTCGGCGCCGGCCGGGGCGGCTGCCGCTGCGGCCAGAACCGGCGCCCCGGGAGGAGCCAAGGGCTCGTGAACCTGTCGCGCCCCTTCATCCTGCGGCCTGTGGCCACCACGCTGGCCATGATCGCCATTGTCCTGGCGGGCTTCATGGGGTATCGGGAACTACCCGTGTCCGCCCTTCCCCAGGTGGATTTTCCGACGATTCAGGTGACCACGCTGTATCCGGGGGCGGGCCCGGATGTCATGACGGCGCTGGTCACTTCTCCGCTGGAACGCCAGTTCGGGCAGATGCCAGGGCTGTCGCAGATGCTGTCCACGAGTTCGGGGGGGTCGTCGCGCATCACGCTGCGCTTCGACCTCGGGCTGCCGCTGGACGTGGCCGAACAGGAAGTCCAGGCCGCCATCAACGCGGCGTCCAACCTGCTGCCCTCGGACCTGCCATCGCCGCCGATCTACAACAAGGTCAATCCGGCCGATACGCCCGTCGTGACGCTGGCGGTGACGTCGCCGACCCTGCCGCTGTACCAGGTCCGGGATCTGATCGAAGTTCGCGTGACCCAGAAGCTTGCCCAGATCAGCGGCGTGGGGCTGGTGGGCGTGACGGGAGGGCAGCGTCCGGCCGTGCGCATCCAGGCCGACCCGCAGGCGCTGGCCGCGCATGGCCTCACGCTGGCCGACGTGCGCAAGGCTGTGACGCAGGCCAACGTGAACCAGCCGAAGGGCAACCTGGATGGTCCCCAGCGGTCCCTCACGATCAACGTCAATGACCAGTTGCAGGACCCCTCGGATTACGGGCGCCTGATTCTGAAGTATGAAAACGGTGCTCCGCTGCGGCTGCGCGATGTGGCGCGGATCCAGCAGGCGGCCCAAGACAGTCACCAGGCCGCATGGTTCGGCCGGACGCCGGCCATTTTGCTGAACATCCAGCGCCAGCCGGGTGCCAACGTCATCGACGTGGTGGACCGTGTTCAGGCCTTGCTGCCGGGGTTGCGCCAGACGCTGCCGACCGGTGTGGATCTGCAGGTCGCCGCAGACCGCACGCACACCATCCGCGACTCCGTCTCGCATGTGGAGATGGAGATGCTGCTGGCCATTTTCCTGGTGGTCGCCGTAACGTTCGTCTTCCTGCGCACCTGGCGGGCGACCCTGATCCCCGGCGTGGTCGTGCCCCTGTCGCTCATCGGCACCTTCGGGCTCATGTTTCTGCTGGGTTTTTCGATCAACAACCTGACGTTGATGGCGTTGACGATCGCCACGGGGTTCGTGGTGGACGATGCCATCGTGATGATCGAGAACATCGCCCGCCATATCGAGGACGGCAAGAAGCCGCTGGTGGCGGCACTGCAGGGCGCCCGGCAGATCGGCTTCACGCTGGTCTCGCTCACCGTGTCGCTGATCGCGGTGCTCATTCCGCTGCTGTTCATGGCGGACGTGGTCGGGCGCCTGTTTCGGGAATTCGCGGTCACGCTGGCAGTGGCCATTTTGCTGTCGCTGCTGATTTCACTCACGCTCACCCCCATGATGTGCGCCCGGCTGTTGCGGCCGGAATCGGAAGAACGGCATGGTCCGTTTCTGCGCCGTGCGGGGCGCGCCATGGACCGCCTGGTCGAGGCGTATGACGTGGCGCTGACGTGGGTGTTGGGCCATCAGCGGGCCACGCTGTGGGTGGCGTTGGCGACGCTGTTCGTCACGGCCGGTTTGTACCTGGGAATTCCCAAGGGCTTTTTCCCGCAGCAGGATACCGGTGCCATCCTGGCCATCACGCAGGGGCCGCAGACGGCATCCTTTGCCGTCATGGAGAAACTGCAGCGCGCGGCGGTCGACCGTGTGCTGGCGGACCCTGCGGTCGACTCGGTGTCGTCCTTCATCGGTATCGACGGCGACAACACCACCTTGAATACCGGCCGGCTGCAGATCACGCTCAAGCCGCTGGCGGACCGTGCGGACCGGGCCGATGTCGTCATGAATCGGCTCACCGCTGCCCTGCATGCGGTGGTGGGCCTGCAGGTCTACCTGCAGCCGGTGCAGGAGTTGTCGGTGGAGGACCAGATCAGTCGCGCACAATATCAGATGACGGTTTCCAGTCCCGACCCCGCCGCGCTGGCTCAGTGGGCACCCAGACTGGCGGAGGCCATGCGGGGGCTGCCGCAACTGCGTGACGTCAGCAGCGACCAGCAGGATCGCGGGCTGGCCTTGTCGGTCATCGTGGATCGCGATGCCGCCGCGCGGCTGGGTGTCACGCAGGCTTCCATCGACGATGCGCTATACGACGCCTTCGGGCAGCGGCTGATTTCCACGATCTATACCCAGTCGGCACAGTACCGCGTCGTCCTGGAGGCGAATGCCGCCCTGCTGGCGTCGGGCCCCTCGGCCCTGCAGCATCTCTATGTGCCGACCGGCTCCTCGGGCGTCACGCCACTCTCGGCGGTGGCCCGGCTGCAGCCCGGCCTCATGCCGCTGGCCGAGCAGCGGCTGGATCAGTTTCCGGCGGTCACCGTGTCGTTCAATCTAGGGCCCGGCGTGGCGCTTTCCGACGCTGTGCGGGCGATCGACGCCACGCGGGCGGATCTGCAGGTGCCCGCGGCGGTCGATACCCAGTTCCAGGGGGCGGCCAGGGCCTTCCAGGCGTCGCTGTCCAGCACGCTCTGGCTGCTGCTCGCTGCCGTGGTGACCATGTATATCGTGCTGGGCGTGCTCTACGAGAGCACCATCCACCCCGTGACCATTCTATCGACGCTGCCGTCGGCCGCCATCGGCGCCTTGGCCGCTTTGTGGCTGGGCGGGACGGAACTGGACATGATCGGGGTCATCGGCATCATCCTGCTCATCGGCATTGTGAAGAAAAATGCCATTCTCATGATCGATTTTGCACTGGATGCCCAGCGCGAGCGCGGCCTGGGGCCGCAGGCCGCCATCCACGAAGCCGCGCTGCTGCGTTTTCGTCCGATTCTCATGACGACGCTGGCGGCCTTCTTCAGCGCCATCCCGCTGATGCTGGCTTCGGGATCCGGCGCCGAGCTTCGCCAGCCGCTGGGACTGGCGATGGTGGGCGGCCTGCTGTGCAGCCAGTTGCTCACGCTTTTCACGACGCCCGTCATTTATCTGATGTTTGAACGCCTGGCGCACGGGCGCAAGGCCGCGGCGCCATGAGGTTCTTTGCGCTCTTCCTGCGTCGGCCCATCGGGACCAGCCTGCTGTGCCTGGCGCTGGTGCTGGCGGGCGTGCTGGCCTTGCGCTTTCTGCCGGTGGCTCCGTTGCCGCAGGTGGACTTCCCCATGATTGCGGTGTCGGCTTCGCTGCCCGGTGCCAGCCCGGAGACCATGGCCTCCAGTGTCGCCATGCCGCTGGAGCAGGCCTTGGGCTCGATTGCCGGGGTGAGCAGCATGAGTTCGCGCAGCCGCGAGGGACAGACCAACATCTCGCTCATGTTCGAGCTGGATCGGGATATCAATAGTGCGGCCCGAGACGTGCAGGCAGCGATCAATGCGGCGCGCCCCCAACTGCCGTCCGGCATGCGCGAGAATCCGACCTACCGCAAGGTGAATTCATCGTCGTCGCCCATCATGACCCTGGCGCTAACCTCCCAGACGGCCACGCAGGGCGAGCTCTATGACCTGGCCTCCACTGTGCTGGCGCAGAAACTCGCCCAGGTCAGCGGCGTGGGACAGGTGACGCTGGGAGGCAGCTCGCTGCCCGCCGTGCGGGTGCTGCTCGACCCGCGTGCGCTGGAATCCATGGGCGTTTCGCTGGACCAGGTGCGCCAGGTGCTGCAGGACGTGAATACGCTCAGGCCGGGTGGCGTAGTGCAGGAAAGCGCCACTCAGTGGCAGATCCGCTCGGGTGCCCAGTTGCGCCATGCGGCTGATTACGCACCGCTGGTCGTCGCCTGGAAGAACGGCCGGCCGGTGCGTCTGGGCGATGTGGCGCGGGTCCAGGATTCGGTAGAGGATACCAACCAGATTGGCTACTTCAATGACCAGCGAGCCGTGCTGCTCATCATCCGTCGCCAGGCGGATGCCAACATCATCGACACCGTCGACCAGATTCGTACGCTGTTGCCGGCGTTCCAGTCGCTGCTGCCGGAGCGCGTGCGCCTGACGATCGCACAGGACAGGACGCCCAGCATTCGAGCGTCGCTGCACGAGGCCGAGCTGACGCTGGTCCTGTCGGTGATCCTGGTGGTCGCGGTGGTGCTGGTCTTCCTGGGAAACTGGCGTGCCGCCTTGATCCCGGCCATTGCCGTGCCGGCGTCGCTGATCAGCACGTTCAGCCTCATGTGGTGGTTCGGCTTCACGCTGAACACGATTTCGCTCATGGCGCTCATCGTCGCGACCGGTTTCGTGGTGGACGACGCCATCGTCGTGCTGGAAAACATCATGCGTCATGTGGAGCGCGGCATGCGGCCGGCGCGCGCTGCGCTGCGCGGTGTGACTGAAGTCGGTTTCACGGTGCTGGCGATGAGTGTGTCGCTGATCGCGGTCTTCATCCCGCTGTGGCTGGTGGGCGGGCTGGTCGGGCGCCTGTTCAAGGAATTCGCGGTGACGCTGTCGGTTGCGATTCTGGTGTCGCTGCTGA
>DATNAI010000079.1:0-13412 GCA_035572875.1 Castellaniella sp.
CCAGGATCAGCAGGCCGAGCTGGCCGTGGCTGTCGGCCAGCGGGTGGCCGAAGAGCGCGGCGGGTTTGACGTTGACCCCGTCGGTGCTGCCCAGCGTCGTTGTCTTGACCAGGCCGCCGTACAGCACCATCGAGAAGGCCAGGCTCAGCATGGCGAAGAAGATGTTGCGATAGCGTGCCATGAGCAGGCCCAGGACTGCGGCGACGGCAACCGCGACCGCGATTCCCAGGATGATTTGCAGCAGGACGTCGTCGACACCCAGAAATTCGCTCAGGACCCCCGCGGTATAGGCGCCCAGGCAGTAGAACAGGGCTTGACCGAACGAGACGAGCCCGGTGCGCAGCAACAGCAGCAGGCCCAGGACAACCAGCCCTTTGGCGAGCGCCAGCGTGAGCAGGAATTGCCAACTGCCGAAGACGGCACCGAAGGCGATGATGGCGATGGCCAGCACGGCAAAGAGGCCGTAGTTTTTAGAGGAGTACATCATATCTTGCGCACCTCGGCACCCGCGAAAAGGCCTTTGGGCCGGAAGATGAGGACGATGGCCATCACGAGATAGACGCTGAAAAGTTCGGCCTCGGGAAGATAGTGGACGGCGGCGGCGCGGGTGATCCCCACGATGAGCGCTCCCAGGGCTGCACCGGGCAGGCTGCCCAGTCCCCCGATGACGACGACCGCAAAGGCCAGCACGATGACCTCCACGCCCATGCCGGGGACGACTGAAATCATGGGGGCCGTGATGGCGCCGCCGATCGCCGCCAGGATGGCGCCCACCGTGAAGGTCGTCAGGTAAAAGCGCCCCACGTTGATCCCCATGGCAACGCTGACTTCCCTGTCGTGTATCACCACGCGCAGAAGTTTGCCGGAGCGCGTGCGTTTGAGCACCCAGCTCATGGCGCCGCCAATCAAGAGCGCGACCGCCAGCAGCAGGAGATCGTAAGTGGGGTAGATGAGATTGCCGAATTCCAGCGTACCCAGCAGGCCGTAGGGTTCGGCGAAGAAGTACGGATCGACGCCCCACGCCAGCTTGATGAGGTCTTCCAGGATGAGCAGCAGCGCGTAAGTGGCCAGCAGCAGGGTCACTTCGTCGCGGCCATACATGAAGCGCAACAGACCGCGTTCGATGACGAGGCCGGCCGCGAGCCCCGCGACGACGGCTGCCACGATGAGAATGGCGTAGCTGCCGTATGGCGAATAGCCGTGGGCGAGCCAGACGCCCCCCAGGGATGCGGCGGCATAGGCGCCCAGCGCGTAAAGACTGCCATGAGCCATGTTCAGGATCTTCATGACGCCGTAGATCAGCGTCAGGCCCGCGGCAATCAGGAAGAGCCAGGAAGCGTAGATGATCCCATCCGCCAGCACAGCAGGAATCTGATTCATAACAAAACCTCGGTGGAGGGCGACAGGCCGAAAGCCTGTCACCCGGGCACTGATTCCTTATTTCTTGAAGCCGTTATTGATCCATTCCGTGCTCTTGACGCCATCGGGTGGTGTCACCTTGTCGGCCGGGAAGCGCACGATGTCGACCACCTTGAGCTTGCCGTTTTCATGCTTGACGGTGCCCACGGCTGTTCCCTGGACGGCTTGGTGGCCCTTGCCCAGACCCAGGGTCACTTCGCCGCCGGGGCCGGTCCAGGTCAGGTGCTCGAACGCAGCGATGATCTGGTCCTGTGTGGGCGTCTGGCCATTGTTGGCGGCCTTGGCCTTTTCATAGGCGGTTTTCACGCCCAGGATGGCCTGCGTGATCTTGTACGCGGGATAGCTGGGGGGAATCGAATAGCGGTCTTCGAACGTCTTGCGGAACCAAGTGTTCATTTCGGATTCCGGTGCCAGCATGTCGAACGGGCCCCGGGCGCCAATGATGGTGCCGTCGGGAATCTGTGCACCCAGCTTCTGCACGGCGGTTTCCCCCGCCGTGAGAATGACCTTGCTCTTCTTGAACAAGCCGCGTGCGGCTCCCTGCAGGATCAATGCATCGGTGTCGCCGCCCCAGAAGCTGGACATCACCACGTCAGCCTTGCTCGACAGCAGTGTGGAGATTTCGGCTCCGTACTGACCGGCACCCAGTTTCGGGAACTGGGTCGTGGCGACCTTGGCATGCGGATACAACTGGGTCATCGAGGCCTTGAAATCCGCCCAGTTGTCCTGCCCGTAGGCGTAGTTCTGGTTGATGCCGGCGTAGTTGCCGACCTTGATGCCGCGCGCCTTCAAATACAAGGCGGCACTGACGTTGTCCATGGTTCCCATGGCACCGGTGCGGAAGACGTAGTGATAGGAATTGTCCTCGAAGATGCGCGGTGTGCCGCAGTCGAACAGTACCGTGAGCTTCTTGAGCTCTTCGGCCACGGGCGCCACCGCGAGGCAATCGCCGCTGGAGATGTAGCCAACCACCATGTCCACGCCTTGCTGGCCGACCAGATTGCGGTATTCAGTCACCGCCTTGGTCGAACCGCCCGCTTCATCGATGATCTTCAGTTCGATGGGGGTGCCGCCGAAGCCCTTGGTGTTGTAGGGCGCTGGGGTGGTGCCGGCGTTGATCTGGTCGGCAATCAGCTCCGCTCCGTTGCGAGCCGGAATGCCGAAGGTGCCGGCTGCGGAACCGGACAGGAATGTCACCACGCCGATCCTGATGGGTTTTTCCGCTGCGGTAACGTTGCCCGCCACGCCTACCGATAGTGCGCCAATGGCGGCGCACAGCGCCGTTTTGCGCGTCAAGCTGTTCAAACCTAATTTCATGGAGCTCTCCTTTTGGCTTCCTTGACCTGCCCGGGCGCCAGCCCCTGTTTGCAGGGGCTGTTCCGGGCTACTGTCCCGCGCGGGCTGGTGCCCGGTACTCGGGACTCTTTGAGTGGAATCCTTGGAGCGCAAGCGGGATGTCCTGGCGCTTCGGCGGTTCGCATGGACGATTGCAGTCTCGGTCAATCGTTCAATATAATGAACGCCGTTGCGTATAATGAACGGCGTACATCTTATGAAATGTATGGGTAAGGGTCAATCTGTTACCACAGAGGGTTATCCCTTAGGCATACCCTGTCGGCGGGCCGGTTTCGGCGGTCATAGGCGTTCAGCAAGGGGGTTCTTTTGACGGCAGACAAGCTTTCCGCACCGGCTGTAGCCAGGGCTACGGCCATCCTCGATCTCATTGCCCGCTCAGGGTCCCCGCAGTCCCTGGCGGACCTGACCCGCGCCCTTCAGCTACCGAAGAGCAGCATCCACGGGTTGTGTGCGACGCTGGAGCACCTGAACCTGCTGACGCGCCTCGAAAGCGGCCAGATGACCCTCGGGCCGCATGTGGTGATGTGGTCGAATGCGTTCCTGGCCCGGATCAACATTACCCAGGAATTTTTTGCCTCCTGGGACGAAATGCGGGTCTTGCCGGAGGAGACCATCACCTTGTCCGTGCGCGACGGACAGGA
This sequence comes from Castellaniella sp., assembly GCA_035572875.1. Classification (GTDB taxonomy): domain Bacteria; phylum Pseudomonadota; class Gammaproteobacteria; order Burkholderiales; family Burkholderiaceae_B; genus Castellaniella. The sequence goes on from DATNAI010000079.1 coordinate 3,417, forward strand.
GGTCGTCTACATCGCCTGCCGCAATGGCAGCCGGCCGCTAGGCTACACGTTCAAGACCGGCATGCGGATTCCCGCCGTCTACACGGCGACGGGGCTTGCCATGCTGAGCACGCTGCCGGACCAGAGCGTGAGCCGGCTTTTCGCCGGGCCCGACCTGCCGTGGCCCACACCGTTCACGATGAAGGGCCTGCGCGACTTCGAGTCGCTCATGGTGGAATTGAGCGCGGTTCGGCACCGCGGCTATTCGATCGACCGGGAAGGCGTGCGCGAGGGGATGTACTGCTTTGGTGCCCCGGTGTTCGACTCCCACAACCCGGAAGCGGTTGCGGGGGTCGCCGTCAGCATCCTGGCCAACGAAGTGGACGTCGATCTCGAAAAGCGGGCGGGTATGGCCATGCGCAAGCTGGCCGACCGCCTGTCGGAACGCCTGGGCGGGCTCACCACCGGCCGCGGCGCGTGGCACCACAAATCGAACATCAGTTAGCGGCCAACCGAGCGGGCGGTGCCTATGGGTGAATGGGATCGGGTGCCGGCGCCGCGCCGGCCGTCAGGCTGGCCTGCAGCATGGCAGCGACCTTGGCAATGCACTGGCGCAGCCATGCCACCTCCGGTGAGCCGTGACAGCGTCGGTGCCATAGCAGGTAGAAGCGCATGGGAGGAAACGGGAACGGCGAAGGCAGAATGGTGATGGGCAAATAGCGCGCGTAGTGCTGTGCGAATTGCCGGCCGGTGGTGAAGATCAGGTCGGTGCGCAGCAACATGCCGGCCACCTGGCCAAAGTACGGGATGGTCATCTGGATGTTGCGATGCAGTCCCTGGGACGCCAGGTATCCGTCGATGAAGCTCTGGCGCTCCGACACATAGGGGAACGGCGCCAGGTGCGGCAGGTCCAGGTATTGCTTCAGGCTCAGCGGGCGGCTCGCAACTGGGTTCTGGCTGCCCACCATACAGACGACTTCGTCGTCGAAGAGGCGCGCCATGTGCATCTGCAGCGGAGGCTCCAGCCAGTTGCCGATCACCACGTCCAGGCCGCCGTTTTCCAGGCCCCCGACATAGTCGTAATCCGCATTGATCGGGTGTACGATGAATTTTGCATGAGGTGCTTCGCGCCGCACGATTTCGGCGATGTTCGGCAGGAACATGGCGTCCAGATAATCCGGTGCCCCCAGATGGAACTCCCGTGCCGAGGTCGTCGGCTCGAAGGCGCCAGGCAGTTGGGTGATGCGTTCGATCGCACTCAGGGCATCGTTGGCGTGGGACAGCAGTTCCACTCCCCGTTCGGTGGGCACCATGCCTGTCTTGCTGCGCACCAGAATGGGATCGCCGGTGATTTCCCGCAGGCGCCGCAACGAATTGCTCAGCGCCGGTTGGGACAACCCCAGCTTGATGGCTGCGCGCGAGACGCTCTGCTCGGTGAGCAGGATCTGCAGGATACGCAGGAGGTGGGTGTCCATGGGTTCGCGGGCTCTTTGCATTCGGTCTATTATTCCCGGCTCGCCGCGAGCCGTCCATGGTCGGCGGCGGATCTGGAAGGCTGGCGAAGCCTCCGGTCGGTACCTGGCCCGGTCATTGCATGATGACCACCATCATTTCCCATGAATGCCCGTGCCAACCGCCCGGTGCTATCTTGACGGCATAAAGACGGGTGCGCCTTGCGCCCGCGCCAGCATGAAAGGTACTGATATGGAGACAAGCACCATCCGGTTTCATTATCGTGGCGAGGTCCACGAGGTCTCGGATCAGCCGACCACCCGCACGGTGCTGCAATATCTGCGTGAAGACCTTGGCTGCATGGGCACCAAGGAGGGATGCGCCGAAGGCGACTGCGGCGCCTGTACGGTCGTGGTGGCCGAGCCCGATGGCCACGGCGGGGTGGCGCTGCGCGCCGTCAATAGCTGCATCCAGTTCCTGCCGACGCTGGACGGCAAGGCGTTATACACCGTCGAGGATCTGCGCCAGCCGGACGGCGCGCTGCATCCGGTGCAGCAGGCCATGGTCGATTGCCATGGCTCGCAGTGCGGGTTCTGTACCCCCGGTTTTGTCATGTCCCTGTGGGGCCTGTATCTGGCGCACGAACCCCAGGGTGCCGCGCCGACGCGCATCGAGGTGGACGATTGCCTGTCGGGCAATCTGTGCCGCTGCACAGGCTATCAGCCCATCGTGCGGGCAGCTTCGGAAATGTACGCCTATCCGCGTGTGCCGTTTGATCGCGACGCGCTGGCGAAGGTGCTGGCCGAGCTGCAGCGCGACGATACCTTTGAATATGCCTATGACGGCCATACTTTCCATGCGCCGCGCACGCTTGCGCAACTGGCGAAGCTGCGACTGGACTATCCGGATGCCCGGATCCTGGCCGGCAGCACGGATGTGGGGCTGTGGGTCACCAAGCAGTACCGCGACCTGCCGCATCTGATTTACATCGGCCAGGTCGGCGAGCTGCGCGACATCCACCCGGAAGGCGACGAGCTCTACATCGGTGCAGGCGCTTCGTTGAACGAGGCCTATGACGCCCTCATCGGCTTCGTGCCGGAACTGGCCGAGCTGCGGCAGCGCTTCGCCTCCATGCCGATCCGCAATGCAGGCACGATGGGCGGCAATGTCGCCAACGGTTCGCCCATTGGCGATTCCATGCCGGCGCTGATCGCGCTGGGTGCCCGCATCGTGTTGCGCCAGGGCGAGCGGGTGCGCGAGATGCCCTTGGAAGATTTCTATCTGGCTTACCAGAAGAACGCCGCCGAACCTGGCGAATTCGTTCAGGGCTTGCGGGTGCCGGTCGAGATCGCGGGTCGGCAGTTCCGCGCGTACAAGCTTTCCAAGCGCTTCGATCAGGACATTTCGGCGGTCTGCGCGGCCTTTGCACTGGTGCTGGACGAGCACGGCCGCGTGCAGTCCCTGCGCACCGGCTTTGGCGGCGTGGCCGCCACGCCCAGCCGCGCGCGTGCGGTCGAGGCAGCGCTGCAGGGTCAGCCATGGGACGAATCCCACGTGCGCACCGCCATGGACGCCGTGAAACGGGACTTCGAGCCGCTGTCGGACATGCGCGCCACCAGTGACTACCGGCTGCTGGCTTCGCGCAATCTGCTTTACCGCTTTTACCTGGAAACCGCCCCTGGGGCGCCGCTGGCGACGCATCAGGTCAATGTAGCCGTGCTGGCTGATATCGCCTGAGGAGGCCACCATGAACATGCGCGTCAATATTCCGGTCGAACTGGACCGGCTGGCGGTCGGCAACGATCGTATTCCCCGCCCCGTGGTGGGCGAGCCGGCGGCGGGCGCGGCCAGCCCGCACGAGTCCGCGGCGCTGCACGTCAGCGGGGAAGCCGTCTATACGGACGACATCCCCGAGTTGCGCAATACGGTCTATGCGGCCCTGGGGCTGTCGGACAAGCCGCACGCCCGAGTCAAGGGCATGGACCTGGACGCGGTGCGCAAGGCGCCCGGCGTGATTGCCGTCCTGACGGCCACGGACATCCCGGGAGTCAACGACTGCGGGCCCGTGATTGCGGACGATCCCATCCTGGCCGACGGTCTGGTCCAGTATGTCGGTCAACCGCTGTTCGTCGTGGTCGCCCGTTCAACGGGTGAAGCCCGCCGGGCTTCGCGCCTGGGTAAAGTCGAATATGAGCCGCTGCCGTTCCTGCTGACGCCTGAGCAGGCGAAGCACGCCCGCTCGGGCACCACGGATGAGCTGCGCCTGATCCAGGGCGACGTGCAGCAGGCGCTGGACGGCGCGCCGGTCCGGTTGCGGGGGACATTTTCCTGCGGTGGTCAGGAGCAGTTTTACCTCGAGGGGCAGATCGCCTACGCCATTCCGCGCGAAAAAGAAGGCATGCTGGTGCAGTGTTCCACCCAGCACCCCACCGAGATGCAGCATGCGGTCTCGCACGCCCTGGGCTGGCAGCGCCACCAGGTCGAAGTCGAGTGCCGGCGTTTGGGCGGGGGGTTTGGCGGGAAGGAATCGCAGTCCGCGCTCTTTGCCTGCGTCGCGTCGGTTTGTGCGCATCGGCTGCGTCGGCCGGTCAAACTGCGCGCCGATCGCGACGACGACATGATGATCACCGGCAAGCGCCATGGCTTCTACTATGAATACGACGTGGGGTTCGACGACGACGGCCGTATCCTGGGCGTGAAGCTGGACATGACGCTGCATTCCGGATTTTCGGCCGATCTGTCCGAGGCCGTGGCCAGCCGGGCGCTGGCGCACTTCGACAACGCCTATTACATACCGGCGGCCGACATCCACACGATGTGCGGCAAGGTCAATACCCAGTCGGCCACGGCTTTTCGCGGTTTCGGCGCTCCGCAGGGCGCACTCATCACCGAAGTCCTGATCGACCGGGTGGCGCGTCAGTTGGGCAAGGATCCGCTGGACGTGCGCCGCATCAATCTGTATGGCACGGACTCGCGCAACGTCACGCCGTACGGCGAGGTCGTCGAAGGCAACCTGCTCGAGCCCATCATGAGCGAACTGGAAGTCAGTTCCGACTACCGTGCGCGCCGCGAGGCGGTGCGCGATTTCAACGCCCATAGTCCCATCCTGAAAAAAGGCCTGGCCATGACGCCGGTGAAATTCGGGATCTCGTTCAATGTGCCGGCCTTCAATCAGGCGGGTGCGCTCGTGCATATCTACCGCGACGGCTCGGTGCTGGTGAATCATGGCGGCATCGAGATGGGACAGGGGCTGAACACCAAGGTCGCGCAGATCGTGGCCAACACGCTGGGCCTGGATCTGGAGTGCGTGCGCCTGACGGCCACCGACACCTACAAGGTCATCAACACCTCGGCCACGGCGGCCTCCACGGGTTCGGACTTGAATGGCAAGGCGGCCGAGGACGCGGCGCTCACGCTGCGCGGGCGGCTCGCGGAATTCGCCGCGCGCAAGTACGGTGGCAAGGCTGAAGACGTGGTGTTTGCCTGGCGCCAGGTCAGCGTCAACGGCAAGACCCTGCCATTTGCGCAGCTGGTCGAGCAGGCCTACTGGGATCGCGTGCAGCTGTGGTCCGACGGTTTCTACAAGACGCCGGACATCAGTTGGGACAAGGCCACCAGCCACGGCCATCCTTTCTATTATTATGCCTTCGGCTGGGCGGCGTCCGAGGTCGTGGTCGACACGTTGACCGGTGAATGGAAGCTGCTGCGCGCCGACATCCTGCATGACGTGGGTGCGTCGATCAACCCGGCCATCGACATTGGCCAGATCGAGGGCGGCTATATTCAGGGAGCCGGGTGGCTGACGTCCGAGGAACTGGTCTGGCGCGACGACGGCCGTCTTATGACGCATGCGCCATCGACCTACAAGATTCCGGCGATCAGCGATTGTCCGCGCGACTTCCGCGTCCGGTTGTTCAAGACGCGCAACCATCAGGACTCGGTGCATCATTCCAAGGCGGTGGGCGAACCGCCCCTGGTGCACGGGATCAGCGTCTTCAACGCCATCAACGACGCCATTGCGGCGGTCGGCGACGGCCGGCAGTCGCCGGACCTGCGCGCGCCCGCCACGCCTGAAGCCATTCTGAACGCGGTCGAGGGCCTGCGGCAACGCAGCGCTGCGTAATGGGCGAATGGATTGACCAGGCGCTCTGGTGTCTGGATCGACACCAGCCGGTGGTGCTGATCAGCGTCGCGTCGGTGCGGGGTTCCGCGCCGCGCGAAGCAGGCGCCAAGATGCTGGTGGCGGCTGATCGCCAATGGCTGACCGTGGGCGGCGGCAATCTGGAGTGGCAGGCGGTACGAAGCGCGCGGGACTGGCTGGCGGCTCCGGCCGACAGGCCCGACCGCTGGCTCGAGGAAATGCCCCTGGCGGCCGCGCTGGGCCAGTGCTGTGGCGGACTGGTGCATCTGCTGTTCGAGCGTCTGCGCGAGTCCGACCGGGTCTGGCTGGAAGCGGCCCGGAATCGCCTGGCGCACCTCGAATCCTTTGAGCGGGAAGTGGGGCTGGGCGGCCCGGGCGTGGCGCCGTGGGTGAAGCTGCGGGACGCGGGGGCCGCCTCTCACCCTGCCAACCGTTTTCAGGCGAGCCGCCTGCTGGACGTTGCCGATTTCCGCGGCTGCCCCGTTTTCACGGAGCCCGTGCAGCCGGACGGCCTGAACATCGTGGTGTTCGGCGCGGGGCATGTGGGACAGGCCCTGGTCGGCATCCTGGGGACGCTGCCGTGCCGGGTGACCTGGGTGGATGCGCGAGAGGAACTGTTTCCGGACCGGGTGGCGCCCAATGTGATCATCGAGGCTACCGATACGCCGGAAGCCGTGATCGACGAGGCGCCGCCGCAGAGCTGCTTTGTCATCATGACTCACGATCACATGCTCGATCAGCGCCTGTGCGAGCAGCTCATGCGGCGTGACGATGTAGCATATTTCGGCCTGATCGGGTCGCGCACCAAATGGCGCCGGTTCCAGCAGCGGTTCGCGGCCAAGGGCATTCCGCCCGAGCGCTACGCGCAGGTCATCTGCCCGATCGGTGATCCCGGCATCGAAGGCAAGCAGCCCGCCATCATCGCCGTGGCGGTTGCCGCCCAGCTCATGCAGCTCAGGACCCGGCGTGCGCGAAGCGCCGTCGCGCGCTGCCTGCCACATCCTGCGTCGGTCATTACCTGAAAAAGCCGGATGCGGGCCGTTTTGCCGCATGCGATCATCATTCCTGGAGACATTCATGACCTCGACGTCGAACACCCAAGCCGTGCCTGGCGTTCAGGCCTACCGGGCGCAGTTGCTGTATTTTCGGGACACGCCGAAAGCGGAGGACGACGCCTGCGAATGGGTGTCGGACGGGCTGCTGGTGGTGCGCGACGGCCGCATTGAACAGTGTGGCGATTATGACCGCCTGGTGTCCGAGCTGGAACCAGGAACGGAAATCCACGACTGGCGCGGCCATCTGATCACGCCGGGCTTCATCGACACCCACATTCACTATCCGCAGACGGACATGATTGCATCGCCGGCGCCCGGCCTGTTGCCATGGCTGGAGCGGTACACCTTTCCGACCGAGGCGCGCTTCGAGGATCCGGACTATGCACGGGGTGTGGCGCGCTTCTTCCTGGACGAGCTGCTGCGTTGCGGCACCACGACGGCGCTGGTGTACTGTACGGTTCACCCGGGATCGGCGCAGGCATTCTTCGAGGAAAGCGATGCGCGCAATCTCCGCATGGTCGCCGGCAAGGTCATGATGGACCGCAACTGCCCGGAATACCTGCGCGACACGGCGCAGTCCGGGGCGCGCGACAGCGAGGCGCTGCTGAATCGCTGGCATGGCATCGGGCGCCAGATGTACGCGCTGACCCCGCGCTTCGCGCCCACTTCCACGCCGAAGCAATTGGCGTTGTGCGGCGAGCTGGCGCAGCAGTACCCGGACGTGTTCGTCCAGACGCACGTGGCCGAGAATCGGGACGAGGTGAAGTGGGCCATGGCGCTCTATCCGGGTCACCGCAGCTATCTGGACATTTATGACCAGTATGGGTTGCTGCGCCCGCGCGCCGTGTACGGACACTGTGTCTGGCTGGATGACGACGACCGGCGCCGCATGCGCGATTCCGGTGCCGTGGCGGCGCATTGTCCAACTTCGAACCAGTTTCTCGGCAGCGGGCTGTTCGATTTTGCGGCCGCCCGGGATTTTGGGATGCCGGTGACGCTGGCGACGGACGTGGGGGGCGGCTCGTCTTTTTCCATGCTGCTGACGATGAACGAGGCACACAAGGTCGCGCGCCTGTCGGGCCATTATCTGACGGCACGGCGCATGTTCTGGCAGGCGACGCAGGGTGCCGCTCGCGACCTGCGGCTGGATGGTCAGGTGGGAACGCTGGCACCGGGCGCGGAGGCGGACTTCATCGTGCTGGATCCCAGGGCCACGCCCTTGCTGGCGAGGCGCAGCGCCGCAGCGGGATCGCTCGAAGAGCTGTTGTTCGCGCTGGCGATGCTGGGCGATGACCGCGCGATCGCCGCCACTTACGCCGCCGGCCGGGAAGTGCATCGCCGTCAGTAGGGCGGGCGTATCGGGGATTGTCACACCGCTGTCACCCAGACCTGCCATAATCCGCCGCATGGACAAGTTCTTTGATGCCACGCGCCCCACCAGGCTGCCGGCGCTGATTCCTTTTTCCAGCTATGACGACGCCGATGCGGCGGTCGACCGGCTGCTGGAAATCTATCAGCGCAACACGGCATTCATCCGCGAGGCCTTCCGCGAATACAGTGCCGGCAGTCTGCCGCTGGGGCAGCGGATTCGCGCGTGTTATCCGGCCATCCGCATCCGTATCCACACCTATCCCGATGTGGATAGCCGCCTCTCGTACGGCCACCTGGTGGAACCCGGCCTGTACCTGACCACCGTGACGCGTCCGGCGCTATTCCATGGGTATCTGCGCGAGCAGGTCCGGCTGTTGCTGCGCAACCACCATGTCCCCGTGGAGATCGGTGAGTCCGATCTGCCGATCCCGCTGCATTTTGCCTTCCCGGAAGACGAGTACGTAGAGGGTGAATACTCGGAAGTCCCGGGACACACGCTGCGCGACCATTTCGACGTGCCGGACCTGGCGGTCACCGATGACGCGATCGTGAATGGCACCTGGCATGGGCGTCCGAACCAGCCCCGGCCGCTGGCACCGTTCACCGCGCCGCGCGTCGATTATTCGCTGCAGCGGCTGCAGCATTACACGGCGACGTCGCCCGAACACTTCCAGGACTTCGTGCTGTTCACGAACTATCAATTCTATGTGGATGAGTTCGTCCGATGGGCGCATTCGGCGCTGCTTTCGGGCGAGAGCGGCTATACGGAGCTGGTGGAACCAGGCAATTACGTCACCAGCCGTGACGGCGCGGAGCCCGAACGCTCGGGCCGTCCCCCGATGCCGCAGATGCCGTCCTATCACCTGAAGCGGCCGAACCACACCGGGATCACGCTCATCAATATTGGCGTCGGCCCATCCAACGCCAAGACGATCACCGATCACGTGGCCGTGCTGCGGCCGTCGGCGTGGCTGATGCTGGGGCATTGCGCGGGGTTGCGCACGACGCAGCGGCTGGGCGACTATGTGCTGGCACACGGCTATGTGCGCCAGGATCACGTGCTGGATGACGACCTGCCGCTGTGGGTGCCGGTGCCGCCGCTGGCCGAGGTACAGGTCGCGCTGGAAGACGCGGTGGCCGAGGTCGCGGGGCTCTCGGGGTGGGAACTGAAGCGCATCATGCGCACCGGGACGGTCGCGACCATCGACAACCGCAACTGGGAACTCCGTGACCAGCAGGAGCCGGTCCAGCGCCTGTCGCAGTCGCGCGCCATTGCGCTGGATATGGAATCGGCCACGATCGCGGCAAACGGATTCCGTTTCCGGGTGCCATATGGCACCCTCCTGTGCGTGTCGGACAAGCCGTTGCACGGCGAACTGAAACTGCCCGGCATGGCCACCGACTTTTATCGGACCCAGGTCAACCAGCATTTGCACATCGGGATCCGTGCGCTGGAGCATTTGCGCGACATGCCCAGCGAACGCCTGCATTCTCGCAAGCTGCGCAGCTTCATCGAGACGGCCTTCAAGTAATCCCCGAGCACTGCACTAGGGGGCTCGCGTGCCCCGCGCGAAGCCCTGCCATCGTTGCCGGTGCCGTCTCTTCCGGCGTGCGGCGTCAGTGGGGCGCCACCGCCAGGCGCCCCAGCGTCTCGTACTCCGCTTCGCTCAGTTCGACGCCAGCCGCCGCCACGTTCTGCGCCAGATGTTCCGGGCTGCAGGTACCGGGGATGGGCAGCATCACGGGCGAGCGCTTCAGCAGCCAGGCCAGTGCGATGGCGCTTGGCGTCACACCGTGGTGCTGTGCGACTTCCTCCAGCTTCGACCCGGGCTTGGCCAGCTGCCCGGCATTGAGCGGGAACCAGGGAATGAAGCCGATGCCGTGCTGCGTGCAGTAGTCCAGTACGGCCTCGCTCTTGCGGTCGCCCAGGTTGTATTGGTTCTGCACCGTCGAGACCGGAAAGTGATGCTGCGCCTCCTCGATGTCGGCGATCTGCAC
>DATNAI010000080.1:0-4063 GCA_035572875.1 Castellaniella sp.
CACCCGCGTGCCGATCCGCCGCATTTTCATCAACGAAGCAGGGCGCACCGCGGTGGGGACTTATGCGCCACACGATCCCACCACGGCCGATATCGCGGACCTGGTGGGTTCGGTGGACCTTTCCAAGGTCGCCGAATACGGCGACGAAGGCGACCCGCGCGCATGGTCCTGGTCCGGGGCGGTCTATGCCGGCAACCGGGGCCTGCTGGAGATGATCGAAATTCTGAAGGTCAAGCGCGAGTTCCTGTACCTGCTGCTGACCCTCACCCAGGAACAGGTCGTCAAGGTATCCCGTTTCCCGCTCATTTACATCGACGAGACCATCGTTGCGCACACCAACATGGCGGAGTTCCGGCGGTTCCTGCAGGAAAAGGAGAACGAGGCCCTGCTGGACCGCATGGTCATCGTGCAGGTGCCTTACACCTTGTGCTACACCGACGAGGCGCGGATCTATCAGAAGCTGACCTCGACCACACCCTCGTTCCGGCAGGTGCACCTGGACCCGCACGCGCTTCGCGTGGCGGCCGTATTCGCCATTCTCACTCGCCTGAAACCCTCCGAACGCCAGGACCTGGATCTGAGCAAGAAGCTGCGCATCCATGCGCACGAAGCGGTGGAAGGCGTGTCGGACGCCGACGCCGAACGCATCATCCGCGAACAGCCCGACGAGGGCATGGACGGCGTTTCCCCCCGCTTCATCGTCAACGCGCTGGCCGGCGCCATCAGCCAGTCCGAAACCAAGAGCCTGACCACGATGGAAGTCATGCTGGCGCTCAAGGATGCGATCGAATCGGACGCCCGCATGAACCCCAAGGTCAAGAAGCAATGGACCGATTTCCTGGTGACCACGCGCAAGGAGTTCTACAACCGCTGGGTCAAGGAAGACGTGCACAAGGCCATGTTCGTGTCCTTCCAGACCGAGGCCCAGGAGCTGCTGGACAAATACCTGGATGAAGTCGAAGCGGTGCTCGAGAGCCGCAAGGTGAGCGATCCCATCACGGGCGAAGAGCGCGATGCCGACGAGCGTTTCCTGCGCAGTGTGGAGACCAAGATCGGAATTTCCGATTCCGGCAAAACGTCGTTCCGGCAGGAGATCGTGCGCAAGGCGCTGGGCAGTTACAAGCGCGGCGCCAAATTCACGCTGGCGGATCACGCGCGCCTGCGCGAGGCCATCGAGCAATACTTGTTCGAAGAACGGCGCGACGTACTGCGCCTGGTCGCCTCGACCACTCGGGCCGACACGGAGACGCTGGAAAAGATCTCCGCCGTCGAACAACGCCTGGTCAACGAGTATGGGTACGACGCGCACAGCGCGCACGAAGCGCTCAACTATGTGACCACGCTTCTGGCGCAGGAATAGACGCCGGACGAGACGCACCATGAACCGGTCCGATCCCCGGCAACCGTCCAACCTGGCGCAGGCGCACCACTGGTACGATCTGTTTTCGCGCGGAGCGCGGGACTGGCTCAGGCACAACGACAAAGTCCGCAGCGCCGTGCGCGAGCAGTTGCCGGAGATGATCGCCGGCTCGGACATCCTGAGCCGTCCCGCAGGCCGCACCGTGCGGATCCCGGTCCACTTCCTGGAACACTATCGCTTCCGGTTGAATCCGTCGGCCGAGCACTCGGGGGTGGGCCAGGGGGGCGGCCAGCCCAACGACGTCTACCGGCCCGGCCAGGCCGAGGGCGACCAAGGCGGTCAGGCCGGAGCGGGGGGCAACGGCGATGGCGAGCTGCGCTTCCTGCTGGAACTCAGAATCGAAGACATCGTCGACTGGATCTGGGAAGAACTGCATCTGCCGGATCTGAAGCCCCGTGTCAGCGATGCGCTGCGGGATGAAGACCTGGTGCGCGAGGGCTGGAGCCGGCACGGGCCGAATGCTCGCCTGGATCGGCGCCGGACGTTGAAAGAAGCGATCAAGCGGCGCCACGCCCAGGCCGAAGGCGCCACGCCGTTTTCCGATGAAGACCTGCGCTTTCGGCAACTGGCCCGGCGGCAGCGGCCGGCGACCGATGCCGTGGTGGCGCTGGTGCTGGATGTGTCCGGTTCGATGGATGAAGAGCGGCGCAAGCTGGCCAAATCCTTTTTCTTCTGGGCCATACAGGGTCTGCGCCGGCAATATGGCAACGCGCTGGAAATCCTCTTCATTGCGCACACCAGCGAAGCCTGGGAATTCACCGAAGAACAATTTTTCCAGGTCGCGGCCACCGGCGGCACGGCCGCTTCCAGCGCCTTCAAGCTGGTGCTGGACATCTTTGCCCAGCGCTACCCCGCCGGGCGCTACAACCATTACCTGTTTTATGCCTCGGATGGCGAAAACTTTGCCGACGACCAGGCGCTCGCCGAAAATCTGCTGTGCAAACTGGGGGACATCGTCAACTTCATGGGCTTCGTGGAAACACCACAGAATCCCCATGAATCGGGCCTCTCCGAAACCGGCCGCCTGTTTCGCGCACTGGAATCGCGCAATTACCCGGCGGGCACTTACACCATCCATGACCGCGGTGACGTCTGGGATGCCGTGCGCCGCTTCTTCCAGCTCCAGGCGCGGGCCGAGGCCGGCACGGAGGTCCGCCATGCAAGCCGAGAATGAATGGGGCCTGGAGCAACTCACCCGCCACATCCAGAAGATCGAGACGCTGGCCACCCGCAACGGACTGGACTTCCATCCGGTCGACTTCGAGCTGGTCCCCAATACCTTCATGATGGAAGTCGCCGTCTACGGCCTGCCGATCCGGATGCCGCACTGGTCATTCGGCGTGCGCTACATCCACCAGCAGGTACAGCACCGGATGGGGGGTTCGCATATCTTCGAGGTCGTGTTTCCGGGCAACCCGAACCGCGCCTACCTGGTCACCGACAACGGTCTGGCGCAAAACACGCTGGTCACGGCGCACGTGCTCGGGCACGCCGACTTTTCCAAAAACAATGCCCTGTTTGCGCGCATGCAGCAACAGGTGGGATACCACATCGTGACCGAAGCCGCGGAACGGGCCCGCAGCATCCAGGACGCCATTGAAGAGCACGGGCTACGGCGCGTGGAGATGGTGCTGGATGCGGCGCTGGCGCTGGAGCAGCACATCGATGTGGACCACCCGATCCACCGGCCCGATTACCCGCTGTACATCGAGCCTGTCCCGGGCCGCAAGGCCACTGGCTTCCGCGCCCGCTACGCCGGGCTGCCCGGCGAGGAGCCGCCGCCCGCGCCTCAGCGGCGCCGCGCGCCGATCCCGCCGCAGCCGGAGTCCGATCTGCTGTGGTTCACCGCCCGCTATGCGCCGGACATGGAGGGATGGGAACGGGACATTTTCCTGGCCGTTCGCGAGGAATCGTTCTATTTCTATCCGGTTTTCGCCTGCCAGATCATGAATGAAGGCTGGGCCAGCTACTGGCACGCGCGCCTGCTGCGCGAGGCCGACTTCCTGCCCAACGATCTGTACGTGGACGCCATCAAATCCCATTCCGACGTCATCCGGCCCTTTGCCACGGGCCGCGACATTGCGCTGGGCATCAACCCCTATCACATTGGATTTACCATGTGGGAACAGATCATCGAAAAGGAGGGCTTGGAGAGCGCCCTGCGCATCCGAGCGGAGGAGGACGACTGCAGCTTCATCCGCAATCACCTGGATGATGGCCTGGCGGAAAAGCTGCAGTTGCTCAGCTATCGCATCAGTGGCGACTCGAGGGCGGGAGCACGCGTCAGGATCGAGGACGCGGACATCGCCACGCTGAGGGAGCAACTGATCGCACCCAAGTTCAACTTCGGGGCGCCGCACGTACAGGCCGTCGGGCTGGGCAATGATGGCAGCCTGACGCTGCGCCACGACCACGCGACCGACGGCTGCGGATTGGACCTGGACCGCGCGCAAAAAGTGCTGGAATACATTGCCCTCGTGTGGCGCCGACCGATCACGCTGGAGACCGTGGACGGAAACGGCAACCCGAAAATACTGACCCACCCGTGAACCATTCATGACAGGAGCTTCGTTCATGACCCAAAACCCGAATGCAGCCGCTTCCGGCACCTTCAAGATCGGCGGCGACATTCCCATTCACCGC
>DATNAI010000081.1:0-6627 GCA_035572875.1 Castellaniella sp.
CACCGGCAGCGCCCGCCTGCACGAACGCCGCCGCGAGGCGGCCGTGGGTGCGCGGGCTGGCGGGTCGCCCGGCACCATGGGCTCTACTCGGCGATCAATCCAGCGTCAGAACCGTCGCCCCGGTGGTGTGGCGGCTCTTGAGCGCTTCGTGGGCCAGCCCCGCGTCCTTCAGTGCGAACCGTTGACCGATGACCACATTCAGCTTGCCGCTGGTCACCAGGTCGAACATTTCACTGGCAGCCGCCTGCATGGCCTGGGTGGTCGCCACGTAAGCATGCAGGATGGGGCGGGTCACATACAGGGATCCCTTGGCGGCCAGGATTCCGAGATTCACGCCCTCGACCGGACCGGACGCGTTCCCGAAACTCACCATCAGCCCGCGCGGCTGCAGACAGTTCAGTGACGTCTCCCAGGTGCTCTTCCCCACGCCGTCGTAAACCACCGGGACCTTTTTCCCATCGGTGAGTTCCGCCACCCGCGCCGCCACATCTTCCCGGGTGTAATCGATGACCTCCCAGGCGCCATGCTGGCGCGCGAGCGCTGCCTTTTCAGGCGACGAAGCCGTGCCGATCAAGCGCACCCCCAGTGCCCGCGCCCACTGACACGCAATCAGCCCCACGCCGCCGGCGGCCGCATGAAACAGAATGGTTTCGCCGCCCTTGAGGCGATAGGTCTGGCGAAACAGATATTGCACGGTCAGGCCTTTCAGCATGAGCGCGGCCGCCTGCTCAAAGCTGACGGAATCCGGAATGGCGACGACGTTCGAGGCCGGCACGTTGCGCACGTCGGCATATGCGCCAAGGGGACTCTGCCCGTAGGCCACGCGATCGCCGACGCGCAGATGGGTGACCGCCGAGCCGACCTCCTCGACGACGCCGGCCGCCTCCATACCCAGGCCATGGGGCAGCTCATGAGGATACAGCCCCGTGCGACAATAGATGTCGATGAAATTCAGTCCGATGGCCTTCTGGCGGATCCGAATCTCGCCGGGGGCAACCGGCGGCACATCGACCTGTGCCAGATGCATGACCTCCGGGCCGCCATGCTGCTCCAAGCGAATGACCTGAGCTTTTTCCACTGTCTTATCCTCCGGCCCGCGCGGGCCCTGTTTTTCGTCCATCGACCAGACTAGCATGAATCCCCGCCAAGCTCAGATCGCCATCCACGTGACGGCCGTGCTGTTCGGATTGACCGGTATCTTCGGCGAACTGATCCAGGGAAGCGCAACACTGATCACCGCAGGCAGGGCGTCGTTCGCCACGGTGACACTGCTGCTCTTCATGCTGCAGGCCAGACATCGTCCGAGCGCGCCGGCGCGCCATCGCCGGCCGATCTGGGTACTGCTGCTCGCAGGCGTGCTGCTGGCCATTCATTGGACGACCTTCTTCGTGGCAGTCAAGATCGGCGGCATCGCCATCGCCACGCTGGGATTCGCCAGCTTTCCGGCGTTCATCACCCTGTTCGAAGGGTTCCTGTTCAAGGAGCGCACGCGTGCGTCCGAATGGGCGGTGGTGCTGCTGGTGACGGCCGGCCTGGTGCTGGTGACGCCTTCTTTCGATTTCCGCAACCAGGCCACCATAGGCCTGGGGTGGGCCATCGTTTCAGGACTGTCCTTTGCGCTGTTTACACTCGCCAACCGCAAAGCGGTCACCCAGGTGCCGGCACGTGAACTCGCGGCTTGGGAGAACCTGGTCGTCGCAACGCTCACACTGCCCTGGTGCCTGGGCGAATTCACCACGCTCCGGGCCGTGGATTGGCTCTGGATCTTCATGCTGGGCGTATTCTGCACGGCGCTGTCGCATTCGCTGCTGGTTTCCTGCCTGGCAAAACTGAAGGCGCGAACCGCTGGCATCGTGCTCGCGCTCGAACCCGTCTACGCCATCCTCTTTGCGGCCATCCTCTTCGCGCAATACCCTTCTGTCCGCGCCTTGATCGGCGGCGCCCTCATTATCGGAGCCATTGTCTGGTCCGGCACTCGCCACACTGAAGGCCCCGCCGCACCGCCCGCCGCAGTGAGCCCCGCCCGTACAGATTGACGGGGTCTGCCGCCCATTGGGAGGCGGCGCTACCGGATCGGGCACTCGCGTTAAAATCACCTGTTCACCCTCCACCCTCTTCGATACGACACATCATGTCCGGACACAGCAAATGGGCAAACATCCAGCACCGCAAAGGGCGCCAAGACGCCAAGCGCGGCAAGCTCTGGACCAAGATCATCCGTGAAGTCACCGTCGCTGCGCGCGCCGGCGGACCGGACCCGGACGCCAATCCGCGTCTGCGACTGGCCTGGGACAAGGCCACCGCCGCCAATATGCCCAAGGACAACATCGTGCGCGCCGCCCAGCGGGGCTCGGGCAATGCGGAGGACGCCAACTATGAAGAGATCCGCTACGAAGGCTACGGCATAGGCGGCGCGGCCGTGATCATCGATTGCATGACGGACAACCGCCAGCGCACCGTATCCGAGGTCCGCCACACGCTCACCAAGAACGGGGGCAACCTGGGGACCGACGGCTCCGTGTCCTTCATGTTCAAGCACTGCGGCCAATTCCTGTTCGCGCCAGGGACCTCCGAAGACAAGGTCATGGAGGTGGCCCTGGAGAACGGCGCCGAGGACGTTCAGTCCGACGACGAAGGCATGATCGAGGTGACTTGCGAGCCGGCCCAATATCCTGCGCTCAAGCAGGCTTTCGATGCAGCCGGCCTGGTGCCCGAAGTTCACGACGTGGTCATGAAAGCGCTGTCGGAGGTCCTGCTCCAGGGCGAAGATGCCGAACGCATGCAACGAATCATCGACCTCCTCGAGAGCCTGGATGACGTCCAGGATGTCTACACCACCGCTGTTTTCGACGAAACGGCATGAAGCTGCTGGTCATCGGTGCGGGCGGCCGTGAACATGCCCTGGCTTGGCGTCTGGCGCAGTCCCCCCGAGTCCAGAAGGTCTATCTGGCTCCCGGCAACGGCGGCACGGCCAACCGGTACCCATTGGAAAATCTGCCGCTGCAGGATACGGACGCCCTTGTCGCCTTTGCGCAGCAGGAAAGAGTCGGCCTGACAGTGGTGGGCCCCGAGGCCCCTCTGGCGGACGGCATCGTGGATGCGTTCCGCGCGGCAGGCCTCCTCATCTTCGGGCCAACGCGCGAAGCGGCACAACTCGAAAGCTCGAAGGACTACGCAAAATCCTTCATGCAGCGCCACAACATCCCCACTGCAGCCTCACGCACCTTCACGGACGCCGATGAAGCCCGAGCCTACATCCAGGCACACGGCGCGCCCATCGTGGTCAAGGCCGACGGCCTGGCGGCCGGCAAGGGCGTCGTCGTCGCATTGGCGCTGGATGATGCGCTGCAGGCGATCGACCATATGCTGGGTGCCGACGGCAGGTTCGGCGCAGCGGGGGCTCGCGTGGTCGTGGAAGACTATCTCGAAGGCGAAGAAGCCAGCTTCATCGTGATGTGCGACGGCCAGCATGTGTTGCCGCTGGCGACCAGTCAGGACCACAAGCGGTTGCGGGATGGTGACGCCGGTCCCAACACGGGCGGCATGGGCGCCTATTCGCCGGCCCCTATCGTGAGCCCGGCCCTGCACAACCGCATCATGCGCGAAATCATCCAGCCGGCCATCCACGGAATGGCGCGCGACGGCATCCCCTATACGGGGTTCCTCTACGCGGGACTGATGATCGGCGACGGCCTGGATGCCACGCGCAGCCTGAAGGTTCTGGAGTTCAACTGCCGCATGGGCGACCCCGAAACGCAGCCTATCATGCTGCGCATGAAAAGCGACTTTTCCGAAACGCTCGAACACGCTGTCCATGGCACGCTGGATCAGGCCGAAATCGTCTGGGATCGACGGGCCGCGGTGGGCGTAGTCCTGGCGGCGGCCGGCTACCCGGACGCCCCTCGCAAAGGCGATGCCATCACGGCCCTGGCCCCCGACACGGATTCCTGCATGACCTTTCATGCGGGGTCGACCGTTCACGACGGGAAGCTCGTCACCGACGGCGGACGCGTCCTCTGCGTCACGGCCTTGGGGGATTCCATCCGCCGCGCACAGCAAGCCGCCTATGACGCGGTCAATCTCACGCTGTTCGAGGGGCGCCAGTATCGCCGCGACATCGGCTGGCGGGCATTGACCGATCATTCCCGACACGACTAGGAGCATCCATGCACGTCCCTGTCGATAGCGTCCACGAGTTTCTCGCCACGCTCCAGGAACGCATCGTCCATGCGCTGGAAGACCTGGAAGGCAGCGCCTTCGGTCACGACCCGTGGACACGTCCGGAAGGCGGCGGCGGCCTCACGCGCTACTGCGAAGGGGGCCGGCTCTTCGAACGCGCGGGCGTGCTGTTCAGCCACGTGCGCGGCCGTACGCTGCCGCCTTCGGCCAGCGCCCACAGGCCCGAATTGGCGGGGCGAAGCTGGGAAGCCATGGGAGTTTCCATGGTGCTGCATCCCCGCAATCCTCACGTTCCCACCACCCATATGAACGTGCGGATGTTCGCGGCGCACGGGGCCAGCCCCGACCAGGACGTCTTCTGGTTCGGCGGCGGGCTGGACCTGACGCCCTATTACGCCGTGGAAGCTGACGTACGCCATTTTCACCGGGTCTGCCACGACGCCGTCGCCCCCTTTGGCGAGGACAAATACCGCCACTACAAGGCCTGGTGCGACGAGTACTTCCTGCTGCGCCATCGCCACGAGACACGCGGCGTGGGGGGCCTCTTCTACGACGACCTGAATACTCCCGATTTCGAGACCTGCTTCGCGCTGACCCGCGCGGTGGGGGATTGCTTCCTGCCGGCCTACCTGCCCATCGTTCGGGCGCGCATGGACACGCCCTATGGCGACCCCGAGCGGGCCTTTCAGGCCTACCGCCGCGGACGCTATGTCGAGTTCAATCTGGTCTACGACCGGGGGACGCTGTTTGGCCTGCAGTCCGGCGGCCGTACCGAATCCATCCTGCTGTCCATGCCGCCGCAGGCGCAATGGCGCTACGACTGGACCCCGGAACCCGGCTCGGCCGAGGCCGAGCTGGCAGCCTATCTCAAACCCCGAGAATGGCTCTAGCCCCCGAAATCGGGCTTCTGGGCGGCAGCTTCGATCCCGTCCATCGCGCCCACATCGCGCTCGCGCTTGCCGCCCTGGACACGCTGGCATTGGACCACGTGGAGCTGCTGCCCGCCGCCCAGCCCTGGCAGCGCAGCACGCTGAACGCCAGCCCCGAGCACCGATTGCGCATGCTCGAGCTTGCATGCCGCGACGAGCCGGGCCTGCAAGTCAACCCGCTGGAGCTGGAGCGCGCGGGCCCCACCTACACCCTCGACACGCTGCGGGCCCTGCCCCAGGGGCCTCGCTATACCTGGATCATGGGTGCCGACCAGTTGGTGAACTTCTGTACCTGGCACGATTGGCGCGAAATCATCCGACTCGTTCGACTGGCCGTGGCTCAGCGCCCGGGTACGCCATTGACCACGCCACCGGCACTCGCCAAAGCCTTGCCTGCCGGCGCACTGCAGCTGATTCCCTTCACCGCCCGGAACATTTCCGCCACCTCGATTCGACGATCGCTGGCCGCAGGCCGGCCGGCGGATGATATGCTGGACCAGCGTGTGCTGGACTACATTCACGTCCATCAGCTCTATCGACACCGGTGACCCCACCAGCCCGACATCCTATTCTCATGAACCTGCAAAAACAGCAACGCCTCATCATCGACGCCCTGGAAGACACCAAGGCCCAGGACATCAAGGTCTTCAACACCATGGAACTGACCAGCCTGTTCGATCGCGTCATCATCGCCAGCGGCACCTCCAACCGCCAGACGCGCGCCATCGCTCACCACGTGGCCGACCGGGCCAAGCAGGGAGGCCTGAGTGTCCTTGCCTTCGAAGGAGAGGATACGGGCGAGTGGGTGCTGGTCGACCTGGGCGACATCGTCGTCCACTGCATGCAGCCTGCCATCCGCAGCTATTACAATCTGGAGGAGCTTTGGGGCTCAAAGCCGGTCCGCGTGAAGCTTTTGCCCACGGGCACGACGCCGTGGGACGGTGACATGGCCTCTGCCGCCCGATGAGACTCCGGGTGATCGCGGTCGGCACCCGAATGCCCGACTGGGTGCAGGCTGCCTGGCATGATTTCGCCAAGCGCATGCCCAAGGATTGCGCGCTGGAACTGCACGAGATCAAGGCGGATGCTCGCACACAGGGCCGGACGGTGCCGCAAATGATGCACGCCGAAGCACAACGCATCGAGGCCGCGATCCCCGCCCAAGCCCTGCGCGTCATTCTGGACGAGCACGGACAGGACGTCACCACGATGGCGCTGGCTGGGCACCTGAAGGCCTGGCAGGCGACAGGATCGGACGTCGCACTCATCATCGGCGGGCCCGACGGCCTGGATCCGGCATTGAAGCAGACGGCACGGGAGACTCTGCGGCTCTCCTCGCTCACGCTGCCCCACGCCATGGTAAGGGTCCTGCTCGCGGAGCAAATCTATCGGGCCTGGAGCATTCTTGCCGGGCACCCCTATCACCGCGCCTGAATGCCTGTGCAGGCCCTCACGGGTTTTCCGGCCAGTGACTGCAGGCCCGCAGCGGACGGCCAACCAATTTAAAGCGAATCATGCA
>DATNAI010000082.1:0-5515 GCA_035572875.1 Castellaniella sp.
GTCTTCCTTGAATGGCTTTTCGATGAAGTCCATCGCGCCCTTTTTCATGGTGTTCACGGCCATGGGCACGTCGCCGTGGCCGGTGATGAACACGATGGGCAATGGCGCCTTGCGGGCAATCAAGGTTTCCTGCAATTCGAGCCCGCTCATACCCGGCATGCGCACGTCGGCGATGAGCACGCCCACCTGGTCGGAGTCATACGCGGACAGGAATTCCTCGGCACCGGCGTAGCTGCGGACGGTGTAGCCGTTGGCCTCGAGCAGCCAGCGCAGCGAGTCGCGGACGGCTTCGTCGTCGTCGACGATGTAGATCATGCTGGAAGCTTGATGATCGATCATGCGGTGTGTACCTCCGTAAGTTCTTGGGACTGCGCGTCAGGCACGGCCTTGGGCAGCGTGAAACGAAAGATGGTGCCACCTTCGGGGTTGGCACTGGCCCACAGGCGCCCGTGGTGCGATTCAATGATCGTACGACAGATGTTCAGCCCCATCCCCAGCCCTTCGGACTTGGTGCTGTAGAACGGCTCGAACAACCGGTCCGGATTGCGCAGACCGTGGCCCCGGTCGACGACCTCGATCTCGACCTGCGGATCCTGGTCCACGATCCTGACGTGCAGCGTACGGTATTCGCTGTGCTCCATGGCCTCGACGCCGTTCTTCAGAAGGTTGAGCAATACCTGTTCGATGAGGATGGGGTCGGCGAGCACCGCCGGCATAGGATCGGGCACATCCAGCGCAATATCGATCTGGCGCTTGCGAGCATCGATGTCCGCAAAGCCTACGGCGTTTTCCACGATCCGTGCGAGCCCGACCGCTTGGCGGCGCGGTTCGCTGCGTTTGACGAATTCCCGGATGCGGCTGATGATCTTCCCGGCGCGCTCGGCCTGCCGGGAGGCTTTCTCCAGCGCCTGCAACAGGGACTCCATGGGCGCCTTGCCCGACTTGAGCATGGCCACTGCCGCCATGTTGTAGTTGCTGATGGCTGTCAGCGGCTGGTTCAGTTCGTGAGCGAGCGACGAAGCCATCTCGCCCATGGTGGTCAGGCGGCTTGTGAGTTGCGCCTTCTCCTGCTGGACACGGGATTCTTCCTCATGGCGCCGGCGTTCGGTGATGTCGCGGGCAACCTGAAGCCGCACGCGCCGCGAATCCGTCCATGCCAGCATCCGGTGGTGGACCTCGAACCAGCGCTGTGCCGACGGCGAAAAGATTTCCATGGTCTCGTCGGTAAAGCGTCCCAGGCGGCCGCCCAGCAGCTCGGCGTGACCGTTGGTCTGGGCACCGAACAGACGCCGGTAGGTGCGGTTGGCGAACAGCAGCTCCAGTCCTTCGGGAGTGTCCGCGACCACCGAGATTGCGTCGTCGAGGCCTTCGAGCACGGTCATGAACCGTTCGTGCGCGGCGGTCAGCGCTTCGCGGATGCGCTTGGGCTCCGTGATGTCGGTCATGGACGTCATCCAGCCGATCTGCTCGCCCTTGGGGTCGCGCAGCGGCGATACATACATCCGCGCGGTGAATCGGGAGCCGTCCCGGCGCTGGGCCTCGATTTCCAGCCCGCTGCTGGGAGTGCGTCCCGACAGAAGCTGAGCCAGGGTCTCGCGGTGGTGGTCATGGCGGCCCGGCAACCAGTAGGGGAAGGGAGCAGTGCGTCCGATCAGGTCGGCCTCGTTCCAGCCAATCATGCGGCAGAAGGCGGGATTCACATAGGCGATACGGCCCTGCATGTCGAAGACCCGCATTCCGGTGGACATGGAGTTTTCCATGGCCCGCCTGAACCCGGTCTCGGCGAGCAGTGCGGCTTCCGCCTGGGTGCGAAACCGGGTGTACCGCCAGAGAGCCAGCAAACTGAATACAATGACCAGCGACAGGGCGAACACGACCATCATCAGCCGCTGCTGACGGGTTTCCTGGTCGATCGTGACAAACATCACGCTGTCGCTCTGCAGGCGCTGCAGCCAGATGAAAGCCCCCATGACGCAGAGATACAGCACCAGGACGATGGCCGGCGTCAACCAGTACAGACCGCGGCGGCTATGGCGGGCATGCTCATAGAACGTCGTTGGAATCAGGGACTTGCGGTTGGGAGTTGCCATAGACGGGAGGATATCGCGATCTGGCCATTTTAGACGCGAATGTAGAGGTCAATTTTTCACATAGTAAAAATACAGTTCACAGAATGAAATTTTGCTTGTGCTTGCGGGCGGGACTTACCTAGAATGTCGGCAGTCGCCGGCGCCCGGGGATATCCGGGTTTCTGAATGCACGGCTCAGTCACAGGCGGGACACTCGACGGTCCTGCCCCCCGAATCACCTCACAGGAGACACGCCATGTCCTCTCTTGAACCAACCGGCCTCGCGCCGGCGGATGTCGATCAACAGGAAACTCAGGAGTGGCTGGACGCCCTGGAGGCCGTACTGGATCGCGAGGGCGCCGAACGCGCCCACTATCTGATCGAAAGCCTTATCGACAAGGCACGCCGCAGTGGCGCCCATATCCCTTATTCGCCCAATACGGCGTACGTCAACACCATTCCGCCCGGGCTGGAACCCGTCTATCCGGGCAACCTGGTGCTCGAGGAACGCATCCGTTCTTACATCCGCTGGAACGCCATGGCCATGGTGGTGCGGGCCAACAAGCATACGCCGGCCGACGGCGGGAGCCTGGGGGGGCACATCGCGTCCTTTGCCTCGCAGGCGACCATGGTCGAATGCGGCCAGAATCACTTCTGGCATGCCGAGACGCCCGATCATGGCGGGGACCTGGTGTTCTTCCAGGGGCACTCGTCTCCGGGGATGTATTCCCGCGCCTTCCTCGAGGGTCGGCTGACCGAGGAAAACCTCAATTATTTCCGTCAGGATGTGGGCGGCAAGGGCAAGGGACTGACTTCCTATCCCCACCCCAAGCTGATGCCCAATTTCTGGCAGTTCTCGACCGTGTCCATGGGCCTGGGGCCCCTGATGGCGATCTACCAGGCTCGGTTCCTGAAATATCTGCACGCCCGAGGCATCGCCGACACCAGCCAGCGCAAGGTCTGGGTGTTTCTGGGCGATGGCGAAATCGACGAACCCGAGTCGCTGGGCGCGATCGGCCTGGCCGCCCGCGAGCATCTCGACAATCTGATCTTCATCGTCAACTGCAACCTGCAGCGCCTGGACGGCCCGGTGCGCGGCAACGGCAAGATCATCCAGGAACTGGAAGGCAGTTTCCGCGGTGCCGGCTGGAATGTCGTCAAGCTCATCTGGGGCGGTTATTGGGATCCGCTCTTTGCGCGGGACAAGGAAGGCATCCTCCGGCGCGTCATGGAGGAAACCGTCGACGGGGAATACCAGGCCTACAAGGCGAATGACGGCAAATTCGTGCGTGAAAAGTTTTTCGGCAAGCACCCGAAGCTGCTGGAAATGGTCAGCCGCATGAGCGACGAGGACGTCTGGCGCCTGAACCGCGGGGGACATGATCCCCACAAGGTCTACGCTGCATTCGCGTCAGCCGCCAATCACGCGGGCCAGCCGTCCGTGATCCTGGCCAAGACCATCAAGGGCTACGGCATGGGCCACGTAGGCCAGGCCAAGAACCCGACGCACCAGCAGAAGAAGCTGGATACCGAGTCGGTGCGCGAATTCCGCGATCGCTTCAATATTCCCGTTCCGGACGACAAGGTCGACGAGATTCCGTTCTTCAAGCCGGCTGAAGAGTCGCCGGAAATGAAGTACATGCACGAGCGGCGCAAGGCGCTGGGCGGCTACCTGCCCCATCGCCGGCAAAAGGCCGACGAGCATCTCCCTGCGCCCAGCCTGGATACGTTCAAGGCAGTGCTGGAGCCCACCATCGAAGGGCGCGAGATCTCTACGACTCAGGCCTTCGTGCGGGTGCTCAATCAACTGCTGCGCGACAAGACCCTTGCTCCCCGCGTGGTCCCCATCCTGGTGGACGAATCACGCACCTTCGGCATGGAGGGCTTGTTCCGCCAGATCGGGATCTACGCGCCGGGTGGCCAGAAATACGTTCCCGTGGACAAGGGACAGGTGATGTACTACCGCGAAGCGGCCGATGGCCAGCTTCTGCAGGAAGGCATCAACGAGGCGGGCGGCGTGTGCTCCTGGATTGCGGCGGCCACGTCGTACTCCACCAGCAACCGCATCATGATCCCGTTCTTCATCTATTACTCGATGTTCGGGTTCCAGCGGTTTGGCGGCCTGTCATGGGCGGCGGGCGACATGCTCGCTCGCGGCTTCCTGCTGGGCGGAACCGCCGGGCGCACCACGCTGAATGGTGAAGGCCTGCAGCACGAGGACGGTGACAGCCTGGTGCACGCATCGCTGATCCCGAATTGTGTCGCCTATGACCCTACGTTCGCGCATGAAGTCGCAGTCATCATCCAGAGCGGCCTGCAACGCATGGTGCAGGATCAGGAAGACGTGTTCTTCTACATGACCGTCATGAATGAGAACTATGCTCAGCCGGGTCTGACGCCGGGAGACGAAGCCGGCATCCGCCGCGGCATGTACAAACTGCGCTCCCTGGGCAAGGCCAAGAACAAGGCGCACGTCCAGTTGATGGGCTCGGGCACCATTCTGCGCGAGGTCATGGAAGCGCAGGAGTTGCTGGAAAAGGACTGGGGCGTTTCTTCGGATCTCTGGAGCATGACCAGCTTCAGCGAACTCAGCCGCGACGGCATGGACGTGGCGCGCTGGAATCTGCTGCATCCGGATGAGCCGCAGCGCGAGGCCTACGTGACCGGCATGCTGAAGGGCACGCGGGGTCCCGTCGTGGCGTCCACGGACTATGTCAAGTCCTGGGCGGAGCAGATCCGGCCCTTCCTGCCCAAGGGCCGTGATTACCGTGTGCTCGGAACCGATGGATTCGGCCGTTCGGATTACCGCTCGCAGCTTCGCGAATTCTTTGAGATCGACCGCCACTTCGTCGTGCTGTCGGCGCTGCGCGCCCTGGCCGACGAAGGCAGCATCGACATGAAGAAATGCAAGCAGGCCATCGCCAAGTACGGGATCGATCCCGAAAAGGCCAACCCGCATCACGACTGAGGAAGGCGACCGACATGAGCAATATCGTGGAAATCAAGGTTCCGGATATCGGCGATTTCGATGCCGTTGAAGTCATCGAGGTGCTGGTGGCCGAGGGCGACACCATTAAGGCCGAGCAGAGCCTGATCACGGTGGAATCCGACAAGGCGTCCATGGAGATCCCCGCCTCTCACGGCGGTGTCGTCAAGTCCGTGAAGGTCAAGGTCGGCGACAAGGTGTCGCAGGGTTCCGTGATCCTCGAGGTCGAATCCACCGATTCGGGTGCCGATGCCGCGGCTTCGGCACCGGCACCCGCTCCCGCTGAACAGGCGTCGGCGCCCCAGGCTGTGCCCGCGCCCGAGGCGGCCGCTCCTGCGCAGGATACGGCGCCCGTCTCGGGCGGCGAGCAGACCGTCGTAGTGCCGGATATTGGTGATTTCGATGCGGTCGAGGTCATCGAGGTGCTGGTGGCCGAGGGCGACACCATTAAGGCCGAGCA
>DATNAI010000083.1:0-22451 GCA_035572875.1 Castellaniella sp.
CCTGATCCCCCAGGTCTACAACGCCAGCCGCTACGAGATGGAGCTGTCGGCGTGGCCCACGATTGCCCGCATCGCCGAGCACTGCAATTCGCTGCCGGCATTCCGGGCGGCCAAGCCGGAGGCACAGCCGGACGCTGAATAGATTGAGCTCTGACGGAACGGCCGATTGACATAGGGTTTTCACTCATGCCATAATCGCTGATTGCCTGTTTTCTGACCTTCTGACCTTGGCGCTTCCTGCGTGCCATCCAGGTTGATTCGGTCGACGCACGCGACTGACCGCTGCAGCAGACTTCTGCGGCGCCAACCTGGCGGGATTCCAATTCCTTCCCGCAGCACACCGCCCACCCATACGGGCACAGGGAACTCATGTCTTTCGAAACACTGGGGTTGTGCCCCGAACTCGTCTCTGCCTTGCACGAACAAGGCATCACCACCCCCACCACCGTCCAATCGACGGCCATCCCGGAGGCACTGGCTGGACACGACCTCATCGTATCGTCGCAGACCGGCAGCGGAAAGACCGCCGCCTTCATGCTGCCGGCGCTGGAGCGGCTGAGCCGCCACAGCGGCACGGGCGGGCGCGGCGTTCAGGTCCTGGTGCTGGCTCCGACGCGCGAACTCGCCATGCAAGTGGCCGACGCCACGCGCGACTACAGCAAGCACCTCAAGCAGCTGCGCGTAGCCACCGTCGTGGGCGGCATGCCCTACGGTGCCCAGATCAAATCGCTGGCGCGGCGCGTGGACGTGCTGGTGGCGACCCCAGGCCGACTGATCGACCATCTTCAGGCGCGGCGCGTGAATCTGTCGACCGTTCAGGCCCTGGTGCTGGACGAGGCCGACCGCATGCTGGACATGGGCTTCATCGAGGACATAGAGGCCATCGTCAGCCGCACCCCCGATGCCCGTCAGACGCTGCTGTTTTCCGCCACGCTGGACGGCAAGGTGGGCCAGCTCGCGGCGAACCTGCTGCATGACCCGCAGCGCATCGAGATCTCTCCCGAGCGAAAGGACCACTCGAACATCCAGCAACACCTGCTGTACGCCGATGACGGATCACACAAGCGATCATTGCTCGACCACTTGCTGCGCGATACCGACGTGGACCAGGCGATCGTCTTTACGGCGACCAAGCACGGTGCCGATGAGTTGGCGGACCATTTGTCCGACCAGGGATTTCCCGTGGCCGCGCTGCACGGCGACATGAACCAGCGCCAGCGCACCCGCACACTGGGGCTCGTGCAGAGCGGTCGCGTACGGGTGCTGGTGGCCACGGACGTCGCCGCCCGCGGCATCGACGTACAGGCAATCAGCCACGTGGTGAACTTCGATCTGCCGATGCAGGCCGAAGACTACGTCCACCGGATTGGGCGTACCGGCCGCGCCGGGCGGTCCGGGCAGGCATTCACGCTGGCCGTACCGGCCGAGCGGCACAAGATCCGCCGGATCGAACACTTCATCGGTCACGCCATCCCCGCCGAAACCATTCCGGGACTGGAGCCCAAGCGCGCGGTACGGCCCACCTACAAGGATCATCCTCGAAAGGCGCGGCCTCAGGGTGGCAAGCCGGGCAGCAAGACTTCCTGGCATAAGGATGGAAATACAGCGGGAAGCAAGTCGCCCTGGCACAGGGACGCCGCAGCCCCCGCCGCCAAGTCCCCGTGGCACAAGGATGCCGGCCCGGCTGGCGCCAAAAGGCGCCCCGCTTCCGCCTCCCGGCCCGGAAAGCCAAACGCCAAGCGTGGCCCCGCCCCCCAGCCGCGCGGCGACCGCCGCAGCTCGAACCGCCAAGCGCGGACAGCGACCTATTGAGGGGAGGCCGGTGATCCTGCGTTCGACAACGCGGAGATCGCCGCACCAAAACTGCCCCGGTCAGCGCGCGAGGTCCGCCATCATGCGG
Source organism: Castellaniella sp. (assembly GCA_035572875.1). Lineage (GTDB taxonomy): Bacteria > Pseudomonadota > Gammaproteobacteria > Burkholderiales > Burkholderiaceae_B > Castellaniella. The sequence goes on from DATNAI010000083.1 coordinate 1,901, forward strand.
TCCAGGAACGACTCGCAGGCTTGGACCTGGGACACCTCGATGTATTCGTTGGGCTGGTGCGCCTGATCGATGGATCCAGGGCCGCAAACCACGACGGAAAATCCGCGCCCCTGAAACTGGCCGCCCTCGGTGGCATAAGGCACCACGCCGCAGCGCGCGTGGCCCGATAGCCGCATGGCGATCCGCTGCGCGGCATCGTCCCCGTCACCGGCCAGTGGTGGCGCGTCTGCACGAATCTCGGTCGTGATGGACGCCGCGGGGGCAATCGCCCGCATCGCCGGCAACAGTTCGTCGCAATAGCTTCGAAAGCGGCTCACGATGCGCTCCACGCTGTCCCCCGGCAAAGGACGCACGTCCCAGGTAAAGGAACATTCGCGAGAAATGATGTTGACCGCGGTACCGCCCTTGACCACGCCGACGTGGATGGTGGAATACGGCGGCACGAAAGCACACGCCGGATCGGCATTGGCCTTGTTCTCGGCCATCAGGTCACCCAGGAAGGCAATGAGCCGGCCCGCCGTCATGACGGCGCTGACGCCGCGCTGCATCTGGCTGGAATGCGCCTCATGCCCGATGATGGTCGTATGGGCCAGCGCCAGTCCCTTGTGAGCCATGATGGGAGCCATGTCGCTGGGTTCTCCCACGATCACGGCGCTGGGCTTCGGGATCTCGCGCACCAGGCGGTCGATCAAGGCGGGAGCCCCCGCACAGCCGACCTCCTCGTCATAACTGAGCGCAAAGTGCACGGGCCGCTTCAGCCCCGCCTGCAACATCCGCGGCACACGGGCCAGCCCCACCGCAATGAAGCCCTTCATGTCGCACGTGCCGCGGCCATACAGGCGGCCGGAGTGCTCGGTCACGACGAACGGATCAGTGTCCCAGGGCTGGCCGTCCACAGGCACCACGTCGGTATGCCCCGACAGCACGATGCCGCCTTCCGTGGCCGGCCCTACTGTGGCAAAAAGACTGGCCTTGCGCCCGTCCGGACTTCGCACCAGGTGACTGTCCACGCCCAATCCCGACAGGTAATCGCGGACATAGTCGATGAGTGCCAGGTTGGAGTTGCGCGAAACAGTATCAAAGCCGACCAGCTTTGTAATCATGTCCAGCGATTGCCGATCCATGGAAATTCCTCCGAGCCATGACTGATTTCATTCAAAAGCCGGACCGAAACATTCCGGCGCCCTTCTCTACCACGCCCCCCGCTGCTCGGGAACATATTTCACGAGCATGATCGCCAGCAGCCGGATGAGCGCCACAGCCACGTAAACCCACGCCAGAATAGCGCCCGGATTGCTTTGGTAGGCCAGAAAGGCTGCCACCACCGAGATCGTGGCGATCGACCCGGTCTGCAGGGACAGCGTTCGCAACGCCGCCAGCATGGAAGAGGACTCCGGCGCGAGCTGCAAGCCGGCATTGCGCATGGCCGGGTTGATGGCGCCATTGCCGGCGCCCACCAGGAAAGCGGAAAACGCCAGCCAGACGTAGGGCGAGCCCGCCAGCGGCGGCAAGGCCAACCCCACCAGGCCCACAATGCTGACGGCGCTGCCCACATAAAGCGGCAGATGGTAGCCCGTGCGGCGCAGCAGCACCACAGCGGTCAGCGAGCAGATCATGGCCGCCGCGCCTTGCGCGGTGAGCAGCGTCCCGGAACCCACGGCGTCGATGCCATATCGGCTCGTGGCATACAGCGGGACCAACGCCATGGCGCCCACCACGAAGCCGCTGAAAATCATGTTCACCAGGTTCACGGCGCCAAAGTTGTGTCCATAGATCAGCCGGGGCGCAATGAACGGCGAATCCGTGCGGCGGATATGGCGAAAGAACAGGGCCAGGGATGCGATCGCCACCAGCAGGAACCCGAGGAATCCGGCCACGCTTACGCCACCCTGACGTTCGCCCAGGAGGGTCGCCGCGAGCATGCCCGACAGCAGGCTGACACCCAACAGAACGATCCCCAGGACGTCCATCTTTCGACCCCCGCGGCCCTCCACGACGGGATCGTGCGGGATGAAGCGCAGGGCCAGCAGGAAAATGACCAGACCGATCGGCACATTGACGTAGAACACGTCCCGCCAGGACGAATAGGCGACGAAATAACCGCCGAAGATGGGGCCTATCATCGCCCCCACCGGAAAAATGCTGCCAAAGAGACTGACGTACCGGTCTCGCGTCTTCCCGAAATGGTCGACGATGATGCCGGTGGCCGTGGGCGTAAATCCGGCCCCGCCCGCCGCTTGCACGGCGCGCAGCACGATCAGTACATAGATGTTGTCGGCCATCCCGCAGCCAAACGACGCAAGCGTGAATGCCAGCGTCGAGCCGATGAAGACTTTGCGGCGGCCGAAGCGCTCGGCCAGCTTGCCGCTGACCGGCAGCATGAGCACGAACCCGAAGGAATAGGCCGTGATGGTCCAGCTCGTCAGGTTGATGGATGTGTTCAACCCCTGCTGGATCGAATGGAGTGCCGTCGCGACGATGGTCGAATCGATCGACATCATGAGCAGCGCCATGGCGATGATGGCAAAGACCGTCTTGCGGCGCACCGGCGCCGTGGAGGCATGGGTCATACTGGACGTATCCGAATCGTAGGGTCAGGGATGAACCGACACAGGCCATCGTCAGCCTCTATCCGGCAAATCCGGGCTTTCGACAGCATACGCCAGACGGATTCAGATCACCGAAGCGCGAGCCCTCGTCGCCGCCATTTCCTCACCGGTGAAGAGCTTCGCCACGTCCACCAGCACGATCGGATCGGCTCCCACCTGCCCCAGGCCCAGGAGCGCCGACGCCGGCACGATGGGGTCGGAGGTCGGCGCCTCACCGATGCGATCCGACTGCTGAATCGTGACGCCACGAATGCTGTCGACCACCAGCCCGACCGGCTCGCCGCGAATCGTTGCAAACACGATCCCCGACAGAGCCGTCGGCTGCATGGGCGCGGCACCGAGCTTGGCGCCCAGATCGATCAGCGGGACCTGCACGCCCGAAAGGTAGCCGCTGCCCTTGACGAAGGCGGGGGCACCTTCGACGCCGTCCACGGCTCCAGGGTCGAAGTGACGGAGTTCCGCCACCAGCGAATAATCCATTCCATAGGGGTATCCCCCGAGGCTGAACACGAGGAAGTCCTCGCCGAGAATCTCCAACGGTTCACCGTTCCTGTCGTATACCGGCTTCATGATGATTTCCCACGCTACGGTCACACGCTTAGTATTGAACGAATGGCGTCGCGTGGATTACAGCCGGTGGTTTACTGTTGACTCACATCAATGTCAGTGCCGATCGAATCCTGCTTCCGGGCTGTGGGGCAACGGTGCCCGCGCCCGTCTCTTTGCTGGCGATCGATGTAGCGCAGCGCCTGCCCCAGGCTGGAGGGTATTGCCTCTTCGCCCGCTGCCTCGACGAAACCCGCCCGATGCAGTTTGCGGCTCACGCGCTCATTCGCGCCACAGAGCAGCAGCTGCACGCCTTGGCTGCGCAGCCCTTTGGTCAGCCGGTTCAAGGCATGCAGCGCCGTGATGTCCGCGAAGGGCACCCAACTGAGCCTGAGAACCAGAAACCGGATACGGCTGTCGACCGGCAGCCTCTCCAGATGATCGGCCATGGCGAAGAAAAGCGGGCCGTGCACCTCGCAGACCTGCACGCCCGAGGGGCTGCCGGCGAGACCGGCATCCCGCCATTCGGCGTCCAGATGCGGTCCGTCGAGGGCAATGACCTCGACGGAGTGCGCCATGCGGCGCAAGAAATGCAGCACCGAAAGCACCATGCCAATGTTGACCGCCACCACCAGGTCGCTGAAAACGGTGAGCAGGAAAGTCGCCCACAGTATCACCACATCGGCGCGCGGCGCACGGCGGATGAGCCCTACGAAACGGGGTGCCTCGCTCATGTCCCAGGCCACCACAAAAAGCACTGCCGCGAGCGTGGTCAGCGGGATATGGACGGCAAGCGGTGCAAGCAGCACCAGAATGAGCGCGAGGGTCAGTGCATGCACGATGCCCGCAAGCGGGCTATTGCCGCCGTTACGGATATTGGTCGCGGTCCGCGCGATTGCGCCCGTTGCCGCAATCCCGCCGAAAAGGGGAGAAAAGATATTGGCCAGGCCCTGGCCGATCAGCTCGGCGTTCGAATCGTGGCGTGTCCCCGCCATGCCGTCGGCCACGACAGCCGAAAGCAGCGATTCGATCGCCCCGAGCATCGCAATAGCGAAGGCCGGAGCCAGAAGCGTGATGGCCTGATCGAACGTCCAGGAAGGCCAGACAAATGAGGGCAGACCGCGGGGAATGCTACCGAAGGCGCTGCCTATCGTGGCGACGTGCGAAAAATGAAATACGCCTTGCATGGGCGTCGCCACGATAAGCGCCAATAGCGGTCCTGGCACACGGGAAAGCGCGGGTATCCAGCGCGGCAGCAGGATAAGCACCAGTGAGCCCAATCCAAACAGCGTGGTCGTCGTATCGAGCAGGGTAAGGTGGCCCAGGAGCCACGAGAACTTTTCGTGAAAATAGTGGCCAGGCACCGGCGGCAAGCCGAAAAAATCCCGCCATTGGCCCACGAAAATGATGACGCCGATTCCGGCCGTGAAACCGATGATGACCGGCACCGGAATGTAGCGGATGACCGCGCCCATGCGAGCCATCCCCAAGCCGCACAGAATGAGCCCCGCCATGAGGGTGGCGAGCTGCAGGCCATCGATTCCGTACTGCGCCACGATGCCCGAAAGAATGACGATGAAGGCTCCGGTGGGGCCCGCGATCTGTACGCGGCTGCCCCCGCACACGGACACGAACAGCCCTGCGATGATGGCGGTATAGAGGCCCTGTTCCGGTTTGACGCCCGAGGCAATGGCAAAGGCCATCGCCAGCGGCAAGGCGACCACGCCCACGATCACGCCGGCCACGACGTTCGGCAGCCAGTTGCGCGATGCGAAGAGCCCGGCGCGCTGCGCCTCGATGAACGCAATCATGAATCGGTACCGCCCATCGTTCTCCCTCAGGGTGACATGGCCGTCAGTAAGGCGAAGTAGTCAGTAAGGCGAAGTAATTGGTCCTTCCAGATGTCAACGCCATGACAATCGCCATGGCACGAAACGCCATTGACGGGCACACTATATTTCGCCTCTGGCGGATGATCAATTCCTGCGATCGTCGCCGGCGGCCTTACATCAAGGAGAATCTCCATGAGCTACCATCCGATTTTCTCGAAATCTCGTCTTGCGGCCCTCATGGGCAGCATCGTGCTCGCGGGACTGGCCACCGGCGGCAGCGTCGCCATGGCCGCCCAGAACAAGGTCATGCTAAGCGGCAGCCAAGAGGTTCCTGCCGTCACGACGTCAGCCAAGGGCGAAGGCACCATCACCGTCAATTCCGACAAGACGGTCAGCGGCAGCGTCATGACTTCCGGTGTGGACGGCACCATGGCCCACATCCACCAGGCGGCGGCGGGCAAGAACGGGCCGATCATCATCCCGCTGGAAAAGAAGGGGAACAATGAATGGATGGTACCGGCAAATGCCAAGCTGACCGACGAGCAGTACAAGGCGTACGAAGCGGGCGATCTTTACGTCAATGTGCATAGCGACGCGCACAAGGGCGGCGAGATCCGGGATCAGCTCAAACCCTGATACGCGCCCAATATTGATTGGATGTCGGCAGGGCACCACGCCCCGCCTCATCGGCGAGCGGATGATGGAACCCATGGCGGCCCCGCCAGAGACCCGGCCGCTTGGTAGACTATGTCATGGCTCTTCGTAATGGGCTGGGCCCATTTCGCCATTTGCCGCGCCCCTGCAAGTCGGGGGCGCCTTCAAAATCCCCGTCTCAATGACCGCATCAAGAGGCTCGCAGATGATTCCGAATGTCGATAACGACAGTCTCGTTTACCTGAATGGCGACCTCGTGCGCCTGGGCGACGCCAAGATCTCCGTGCTGGACCGGGGATTCATTTTCGGCGACGGCATCTACGAAGTCGTCCCGGCGTACCGGGGCAAGCCTTTCCGCATTCATGAACATCTCGCGCGCCTGAATCGCAGCCTGAAAAAGGTCCGGATCGATACTGGCAAGTCCGACGCGGAGTGGGAGCATCTGCTGCGCAGCATGCTCCAGCGCTCGGGGCTCGCCGATTGCATGGCCTATCTGCAGGTCACGCGCGGCGTGGCGAAACGCGACCACGGCTTCCCGGACGAACCTTGCGAACCCACCATTTTCTGCATGGTGTCCCCCTTTGCCCGTCCCGATGCCCACAAGCGCGAACACGGCATGTCAGTCGTCAGCATGCCGGACCTCCGCTGGCTGCATTGCGACATCAAATCCGTCTCGCTGCTGGGCAATGTGCTCGCCAAGCAGTTCGCCACCGACGAGGGGGTGGACGATGTGGTCCAGTTCCGGGATGAACGCCTGTCCGAAGGCTCGTCCTGCAACATCTGGATGGTGAAGGACGGTGTGCTGTGCGCACCCTTGCGCGACGAATTCATCCTGGAAGGCATCCGCTACGCCTTCATCCAGGAACTGGCCGAAGAGGCTGGCATTCCATTCGAGGCGCGCACCATCCTGCGGGATGAAGTCGAACATGCCGATGAGCTGATGCTGTCGTCCGCCACCAAAGAAATTCTGCCCATCACCCAATACGATGGCCGTGCCGTCGGTTCCGGCACGCCCGGACCTGTCTACGCCCGCTTGCGCGCGGGCTACGACGCCGCGATCGCGGCCCTCTGACGCACTCGTCGGATCCGATGCAGGCCGCCGCGGCTAGCGGTTGTCGAGATAGGCCTTGGTCGTCCGCAGGCGTGATTCCGTGCGTGCCAGCTGGTCCACCGCGCCCTTTCCCCCCGACACCAGCAATTGCTGCGCCAGCATCTCCACGAGGGCGTGCAATGCGACAGTGGTAGGAAAAAAGGAATTCCCGTGAGTGTGGAAGAGCAACAGGGTGTCGGCGCGTAGCGCAATCGGCGCCACCGCGCTGTCACTGAGAACAATGATGTGGCAGCCTTCCGCGCGGGCCGCATCGGCAACCACCAGGACCTCGGCCGAATAGGGCGCGTAGCTCATCAGGACGACCGTATCGCTGCCGCGCAGATGGTGCAGATCCAGGTCCATCGTGCCGCCGGTATTGTGCAGCACGTGCACGTCCGACCGGAACAGGTTGCACAGGTACCCCAGGCTGAATGCAGCCGGATAGCAGGAACGGAAGCCCGCAATCAGGATGCGGGTGGCCCCCTGCAACTGGTTGACCGCCTGGGCCATGGCCGCCTGGTTCGTGGGTCCCAGCAGGCTCAGATTGCGGCCATGTTGCGCCGTCGCCGTCTCCCAGGCCGTCTGGACGGACTTGGGATGCTGCACCAATGATTGCGCGCGCGCGGCGTAGCTTTCCGGCAAGGGATGGAAGTCGCGCACGAATACCGCCTTCATCGCGTCCCAACCGGGATATCCCAGATGCTGCGCCAGCCGGACCAGCGTGGCGGGCTGAACCCGTGCGAGGCTTGCCAGCTTGCGCGCGGAAAGCGTCGATACCTGGATGGGGTGATCGATCAGGTAGCGCGCGCCGACCTTGAATTGCGGAGTCAGGCCCGGAAAGCGGGACTGGATGTGACCGACCAGTTCTTCAAGCGTATTGGGCGCAGGCATGATTCAACGGTGAGACCCGTCAAGGACGATCCGCGCATCCAGCACCTGAACACCGCCCGGCGCGGCCCATACGGGGTTCAGATCCAGCTCAGCGATTTCAGGGTGTGCGGTACACAAGCGGGATACGCCAAGCATCAGCTGGACCAGGGCGCCGCGATCCACCGCGGCAGCGCCTCGTACGCCCTTCAGAATGGCATGCGCCTGGATGCCGTCCATCATCGAACAAGCGTCTTGTTCACTGATGGGCAAGGCGCGGAAGACAACGTCATGCAAAACCTCAACGAGAATCCCACCCAACCCGAACATCAGGACGGGGCCGTAGCTGGGATCGCCGACGACGCCAATGACGACCTCCAGGCCGTTCGGCGCATCGGCCATGGGCGTGACCAGCACGCCCCGGACGTCCGCGCCCGGAACGGTTCGGCGAACGCCCGAGACAATAGCATGGAACGCGCGTTCTACGCCCGCGTCATCATGGAGACCCAGCCGGACGCCCCCGGCCTCCGTTTTGTGAACGATATCCGGAGAAACGACCTTCATCGCAACGGGTGAAGCCAGCGCGTGAAACGCAGCGAGAGCCTCGTCGCCCGTCCCGGCAAGATAGGCGGGCGGCATGGCGATCCCCGCAGCGCTCAGCAGGGCCCGCGCCTCGTGCTCCAGCATCAGCGTGCGGCCGTCGGCATGTACCTCGTCGATCAGTGCCTGCACGGGCGGCAACGGCTCGGCCACCGCAGTGCGCCGGGGCCGCCGCGCACGAGCCTCGCCGAAATCGGCCAACGCCGCCAGGCAGCGGACCGTGCGCTCCACGGACCCCAGGACCGGGATTCCATTTTCTCGAAGAGCGGTGAGCGCCGTCGGTCTGGCAGGGCCGGTCAAATAGGCATACAGACTGTGCACGAGAATGGGCTTGCCCAGGCTGGCGCACAGGTGGGCCAATGTGTGGGATGTCTCGATCTCCACGCCTTCGAGCGTCGCCGAAAAACGCAGGGCATAACCCCCGTACAGGCCGGTGATGAGGAGCGAGTCCACATTGGCATCCCGCAGCAGGATTCGTGCGCAAGTGGCAAAGACGCCAGGATCGGCGTCGGTTCCGCCCGCGACGTCGACTGGGTTGGCCAGCGAAGCGGAGGGAGGCAGAATCGCGGCCAATGCGTCGCGCGTTTTCTGCTCCAGGTTCGCCAGTTCCAGTCCCTGCTCCACCAGGCTGTCCGTGGCGATCGTGGCATGGCCGCCGCCGTCCGCCAGCACGGCCACACGCCGCGACCTGGGCGGTGACAGCAGCGACAGCGTCTCAGCCACCGGCAGGATATCGTCCGAGCGACGGACCAGGATGGCGCCCGCCTGCGACAGGACGCCGGCACTGACGGCAAAATCACCCGCCAGCGCCCCGGTGTGGGACAGCGCGGACCGCTTGCCGGCGCTGCTGCGTCCCGACTTGTACACGACCACAGGCTTTTGCCGCCCCACGCGATCGAGCGCGGCCAGGAATGCGCCGCCGTTCTTGATTCCTTCGATGTAGGCAATGACGACGCGCGTGTCCGGATCCTGCTCGAAGTAATCCAGGTATTCGTGAAACTGAAGATCGGCTTCGTTTCCAACGCCGATATAGGTGCTGAGGCCGATCTGCGCCCCGGCCTGAGCCTCGGTCACGAGCGCCAGCGCCATATTGCCGGACTGCGACAGGAGGCCGATGCTGCCGGGTCTCAGATCCGAAAATCCCACCAGATTGCAGGCGCAATGCGTGTTGAAGATCCCTGAAGTGTTCGGGCCGATAACGCGGACATGGGCCGATCTCGCCGCGTTGACAAGTTCGATCTCCAGTTGCCGCCCCGACGCACCGGTCTCGCCAAAGCCGCCCGCCAGTACGACGGCCCCCTTGACCCCGACCCGGCCACATTGGGCCAGAACCTGCGGCACCGATTTCGCCGGTGTGCAGATCAGCGCCAGGTCGGCCACAACGGGGCATGCCAACAGGTCCGGGTAACAGCGGAGGCCCAGGATCTCCGTCTCCCTTGGGTTGACGGGCAGGATCGTGCCAGCGTATCCGTCGTCGATCAGCTTCTGGATGGAGCGGAACCCCCGCTTGTGAGGATCCCGGGATGCCCCCACGATCGCGATGGATTGCGGCGACAGGATGGTGTTCAGAATGGACGCGGCCATCTACAGTCCCCTGAAAACCGGCGAGCGCTTTGCGGCGAAGGCATCGATCCCTTCCTGCCAATCCTGCGTGGTCGAGCAGAACATCATTCCCTCGAGTTCCGCCGTCAGTGTCGCATCCAGCGGCCGATCGCTGGCCGTATTCAGTTGTTCCTTTGCCAGCCGCATCGAGAAGGGGGCCTTCCGGGCGATTTGCAAGGCAAACTGTCTGCAATGACCGGCGAACCCATCGTCCGGGAACACGCGCGCCGCGAGGCCCATCGCCACGGCCTCGTCCGCCGGAATCTTCTCACCCAGGAACACCAGTTCCCGGGCCTTCGCCAGGCCCACCAGCCGTGGCAGCAAGGCCGTCACTCCACCGCCCAGAAAATTTCCCAGGCTTATTTCAGGAAAGCCGATCCGGGCCGTCTGCGCCATCAGCATGAAATCGGAAGCCACCGCCATTTCCGCCCCCGCGCCCAGCGCATATCCGTGGACGGCCGCCACGACGGGTTTGCCCAGCAGCAGCAGACGCCGGCAGACTGACTGCTCGCCCCGCAGGTACTCGCGGCGCTCGAATGCGGTCCGGCCCGCTTTGTGGGCCTTGAGATCGGCACCCACGCAGAAAGCGCGGCCGGCGCCCGACAAGAGCACGACACGCACTGCCGGATCCTGTTCGGCTGTATCCAGCGCAGCGTTCAGCTCGTCGTAGAGCTGCTGCACGACGGCATTCAACCGCTGAGGCCGGTTGAGCCGAATCTCCGCGATGCCCTCGCGTGCCTCGTACAAGATTGTTTCCCACGACATGACGGATCCCGATGTTGATTTCGACGAGAGTGAATGAGCGGGTCGCCGTGCCCGAAGCGCCAGCCACCCTCATTCGCCGCTGGCATAGAGCCACCGCGCCACCAGCGCGTCGGTGTCCCCTCCGAACTCCTCCCGCGGCCCGCTGGCGACCACGGAACCGGTCTTGACGACATACACGTAGTCCGTGATGTCCAATGCACTGCGAATGTCCTGGTCCACCAGCAACACCGCCTTGTCCAGTTCATGTGCCAGCCCGGCCACGATCTCGTAGATGGATTCGCTGGTCTGCGGGTCGATCCCGGCCGTCGGCTCATCGATCAGATACACCGACGGTTCCGCCATGAGGCTGCGGGCAATCTCCACCTGGCGCTGCTGCCCGCCCGACAGTTGCCCCGCAGGCTGCCGGCGCTTGTTTTCGACAACCGGAAACCGGGCGTAGACGCGGTCCAACCGGCTCTGGATCTCCGACTTCTTCAGACGCGCATGCCAGAGTCCCAGGCGAAGGTTGGATTCCACCGTCAGGTACGGAAACAGGCTGGGACGCTGCGGCAGGTAGGCCACCCCAAGGCTCAACATCCGATGCGGCGGACTGCCCGTGATGTCCTGCCCATCGAGCAGCACCTGGCCGGCGCTGGGATGCAGGAATCCGAACATGGCCTTGAGAAGGGTCGATTTTCCGGTTCCGTTGGGGCCTACCACACACGAAATCCTGCCCTTCCAGATCCGTGCGGTCAGCCCGCGCAGAATATCGATGTCCTGGGTATAGCCCGCGACCAGGGCTTCCCCGGAGAAATGGGGAGCTGTTTCGAAATAGGAGTCCGAGGAGGCCGATCGTGTGCCGTCCGCCGTAGCCGTCATGATGCCGCCCTCCCATTCGCCTTGCGTGAACCGGTATACGCGTGGATCACCGCGGGATCCCGGAGCACGTCATCCACGGAGCCATCGGCAATCTTTCGACCCTGTGCCATGACTGCGGCGCGGCGGACGACCGACCGGATCGCATCCAGATTGTGATCGACCAGCACGATCGTCATGCCGCGCTCGTTGAGCGCCTTGATGTGTTCGATGATCTGATTGAGCAAGCGGGGATGCACGCCGGCGAATGGCTCGTCCAGCAGGATGAGCTTCGGATCCAGCATGAGCGCACGCCCCAGTTCCAGAAGTTTCTGCTGTCCGCCGGAAAGCGAGCGTGCGTAATCCTGGCCGAGGTGGGCCAGCCGCAGGAATTCGAGTATCTCGCCGGCCTTTCGTTCGGCCTCGGTGCGCTTGGCGCGCATGTCGGAAAGCGCCGGCACGATCAGGTTTTCCAGCACACTCATGCGTCGGAACAGCCGGGGAACCTGGAAGGTCCGGGCCACGCCGTGGCGCGCGAAGAAATGGGCGGCCATGCCGGTCAGATCGGAGCCATCCAGCAGGATCTGCCCGCCGTCGGAGTACAGGGCGCCACACAGCATGCTGATGGTGGTGGTCTTGCCGGAGCCATTGGGGCCGATCAGACCCACAATTTCGCCGGGGGCGATGTCCAGGGACATCTCGGCCACCGCCTGGATGCCGCCGAAATGCTTGGAAAGGCGTCGCGCCGTAAAGAAAGGCCCGGAGGAGTCAGTTGCCATGTGGTTTCTCCGATGTGCCGCCCGGCGCGGAGAGCCGCGAGGACACCGCCGCCGGCCGGCGCCCGATGCGGTCGATCAGCGGCAGGAGCCCATTGCGCGCGAACCGTTGAACGAGAACCAGGGCAAGGCCAAGCAACACAAAACGCAGCTCGCCGTAATCGCGCAGCAGCTCGGACAAAAGGTAGACGATGGCCGCGCCCACGACGGCGCCCGGAAGGCTCTCGATCCCGCCGATGACCGCCATGGCGATGACGATGCCCATTTCCGGAAGAATCATCATGTTGGGGGTGAGGATTCCGATGAAGTGCGCATAGTAGATCCCCGCGATGGCCGCAATGCCACTCGTGACGACGAATACCAGGATCTTGTAATGAGTCGTGTTGACGCCGCTCGCCTGGGTGGCCCCCTCATCTTCACGGATTGCGCGCAAGAACAAGCCGACACGCGTATGCAACAGGAACCCCATCAGCAGCATGGATCCGATCAGCAATGCCAGGCCGAGGTAGTAGTACGGAACGTCCGAGTCGCCCTTGAAGAATCTGGGCACCTGCAGCCCGAGGCTGCCGCGGGTCACCTGCTCCTCGGCGATCAGTATCATGCGGAAGACCTCGGAGATGGCGAGCGTGAACAGCGCCAGATAGGGTCCGGACAGCCGCAGCACCATGAAGCCGATCAGTGCCCCGACCACGATGGCGAGGACGAGACCGATGAAGATCGCCAATGGAAAATAGGCCGTGCCCATGTGCAGCACGATCAGCGCCGAGGCGTACCCGCCCAGCGCGGCGAACATGAGATGGGCAAAAGAGAACTGCCCGGCAAACCCCGCCAGCAGGGTCCAGCTCGACGCCAGGATGGCGTAGTACCAGAGGATGGCGCCCACGTGGATCCAGTAGGCGCCCCCGAAAAGCGGCACGGCCAGCGCCACGACCAGCAAAATCACCTGAAGGATCGCGGATGCGGACGGACGTTGCGTGTACCCGTTTGCCATCACTCGAGCCTCAGGTGGACGCGCCCGAACAGGCCTGTGGGCCTGAACAGCAAAGTGACGATGAGCAGCACGGCGCCGAACGCCTGGGTATAGGCCAATGCCCGATTCGGATCGGGCAAATAACCCACGCCCCAGCTTTGCGCCAGCCCCAGCAGAATGCCGCCGGCAATGCTGCCGCCGACCGACCCCATGCCGCCGATCACAATGATGATGAAGGCCTGCACGACCGGGAGATCGCCCATGCTGGGAGACAGGGCAAAGATCGGCGCAATCAGCGCGCCGGCCCCGCCGGCCAGCGCCGAGCCCAGGCCAAAGGCAATGGTGTACATGCGGCGCGGATTGATTCCGATGACGGCCGCCGATTCGCGGTTCTGGCTGACCGCATCCAGCGCCTGTCCCAGTGTGGTGCGCGCGAGAAACCAGGTCGTGGCGCACAACAGTGCAATGGCGACCAGAGCGGCAATCAGACGGTCATAGGGCAGGATGATGGGTCCCAGGATCAGCGTGCCGGCCATGAACGGAGGCGGTGACTTGCTGAACGGCCCAAAGACCACAATGGCCAGGTTGGACAGGAGGATGGTCATCCCGAACGTCACGATGATGGCGTACTCGTCCTTGCGCTCAACCTCGTCGGTGTAGACCGGGCGCATGACCAGGATCTCGAACAGGACGCCAAAAAGAAACAATGCGGCCATGGCCACGACCACCCCGCCAACCGGGGGCAGGCCCAGAGAGCGGATCGCGTAATAGGAAACGTAGCCACCGACCATGTAGAAGGCGCCGTGCCCGAAATTCACGACGCGCAAGACGGAAAAGATCAGAGTCAGGCCCGCCGCCGTCAAGGCGTAGATCAGCCCTATCACCAACCCGTTGACGGTCAGTAAAGAAAAATAGCTCACGCTGCGCTCCCGCTCGTTGCAAGTCGTCCGCGCACCGGCCCGCGGGCCGATGCGCGGATCCGCTTCATTTCACCGGCAAGATCTTGTCGGTGGTTGCCCACTCTTTCGGGTAGACGATGGCGGCATCCTCCGGGGCCTGGTTCATTTGCGTGTACTGGATGACCGTGAAGGGAACATCCATGAACTGGTGATAGGCCCAGGCAGGGGTCTTGTCGGTCGAGAACGAATACGTTGCGTTCACACCGGTGTAGTGAACGTTCTCGAGCCCTTTGATCACGGCCTTCGGATCGCTGGACTTGGCCTGTTCGATCCCCGCGACGACCACTCCGAGCGTGTCATAGGCTTCCATCGCCACCCCCGTGGGCGGGCGGTTATAGCGCTGCTGGAAAGCCTTGACGAACCCTTTCGCCTTGTCGTTCCACTGTGACTTGGGCCGCGCCACATTGACGATCAGCAAGTGGTTGGCGCATTCGCCGTCCACCTCCCAGACATCCTTCTGCAACAGCCCCGATGAACCGATCATCTTCGTGTCGGCATTGGGCGCGAATCCGAGCTGACAGGCCTGCTTGACAATCTGGTACTGGGCCTGGCCCGCCACAATCATCTGCAGCAGGTCGGGCTTGGGCTTCTGGCTCATCAGGCGGATCAGGGAGGGCGTGAAGTCCTGCTGATTCAGGTCGATGGTGGCCGGCGTATCCGCAACACCTTTCTTCTTCAGGGTGTCCTGCACCACCTTGGCGCCGCCCTGGCCGAAGTCCGTGTTTTCGGCAACGGTTGCCACGTGCTTGAATCCCTGTTCGGCGATCCAGTCGGCGATCTTCACGTAAATCAGCGAATTGGCGGGCGCCAGGCGGAAGACTTCCGGATACTGCTTGGCCGTGATGTCATCGGACCAGACGTCCGTCCCCACCCAGGGAACGCCGTACTGGTGCGCCACATCGATCTCGGCAAGCGCGACGGAGCTATGGAATTCGCCAAAGATGGCCGATACCTTGTTCTTCGTGATCAGGCGCACCGCGGCCGCGCTGCCTTCGGAAGGCTGGCCCTTGGTGTCCTCGTAGAAGATCTTCAGCGGCCGGCCCAGCACTCCGCCCGCCTTGTTGATCTCGTCGACCCCAAGCTCGACCGCCCAGCGCATTTCCTGCCCGCTGGAATAGTTGCCGGGCGCCGATAGAGGCCCAACCCACCCTAAATTGACCGGTTCTGCGGCGGGCGCTGCGGCGGACGCCATGGACAGCACTGCGGCTGCCACGACTCCAATACCTCGAGAAAATTTCATGATGGTGTCCTCAGGTGAAGTCCGCGACATGACAGGCTCGACAACGAAGACGTCAACCAACCACCCGGCGTAGCAATGAGTGCGATGACATCACCAACATTCGCGGCCAAACGGTTCTGCAAAACATGTTGCAATTCAATCCTAATACGAAACATATGTTTTATCACCCCCTCGATTTCCCTATACACTGGGCCACACGGCTGACGTACCATGGCCTACTTTCATTGGCTTTTTGCCCTCTTCCAACGCTGCGGGCCATGCCTGCGCGGCTGCCGGGACCAACCGACCGCGCATGAAAGGTCCAGGAGAATGAAATGCCAGCGCTGTCGCATCTCAAAATTTCCGGATCCGCTTTCGCCGCAGGCTTGCAACTGGGACAGTTCGGCGCCGCGGCGCTGCGTCAGCACCTGCTGGGGACCCGGGTGTGGGCGGAAATCATGGCGTGGCGCGGCAGCGCGCGCGTCGCGATCATGGCGCAACTCGTTCGCGAACGATTCCCGCTGATCTGGTCCGAGCTCGAAGGATTGGCGACCGGGCTCGAACTTCCGATGGACGATGTATTCCTGTGGAATTGCCGGGGCGACCTGTGGGCCTTCGCGCCAGACGGCTGCACCACGGTCCTGCTGCCCGGCGACGGCACCGCTCGAATCGTTCATAACGAAGATGGATACCCGGGGTTCGCCGGGCACTGTGCCGTCGTCGAATACCAGGTCGATGACCAGCCGCGCATGGCGAGCTTCGTCTACCCGGGATCCATTCCCGGGCATACGTTCGCCGTGACAAGCAGCGGGCTGGCCATCACCGTCAACAACATCCGCGGGAAACAGGCCGCCCCGGGCGTACCGCGCATGGTGCTCTCACGTGCTGCCCTGAATGCGGGAAGCGCGAAAGAGGCCGTCAAAATGCTGCAGGACAACCCGCGGGCCGGAAGCTTCCATCTGGCCATCGGCGAAGCTGCGAACGGAGGACTGCTGAGCGTGGAATATGGGGCGTTTGCGTGTTCCGTACAGGCCGTCGCCGCGCCCTCGGCGCATGCCAACCATGCCACCCATGCAGCGACGCGCGACTTGCCCCAGCTGATCACGGCCTCTTCGGGATTCCGACAGATCCGTGCGGAGCAGATGCTGTCGCAGTATTCGATGCAGAACCAGCCGGTGGACGCTTTGGCTATCCTGTCGGACGCCGAAAACGCCGACTACCCCATCTTCCGGATCGACGCAGCCGACAGCGACGACGAAAACACCATGGCCACCGCCGACATCCGCCTGGGCGGAGGCGGCATCGCCTGCCAGGTGCGCGAATCCCCCGCGAGCGGCGTGCGGTTCGACTTCGAGGGTACGGCGCTTCGAACCTGAACCGGACGCATCACCCCACCAACCGGTGTTTGTAGGCCATCTCTGCCGCGACGAGGTCGGCCAGCGCAGATCCCACCGTCTTGAAGACCGTGACTTCCTGATTCGACTGCCGCGCGGGGTCCGCGGCGACGCAGAGACTGGCCATCGTCCCTTTGATGTCGTGCGCCGTGAACAAGCCCGCCTTGACGGGAAACAGGAGATCGCCAGAGGTTTTCACCGCTGTTGAAATGTCGACGTACACCGATGCCCCTGCAATGAGCGCATTGTCCGACTCACGCATGACTGGCGTAAATGAGCCGATCAGATCGACGTGCGTGCCCGGACGCACCCACTCACCCTGGATCAGCGGCTCCGTCGACAGGGTGGCGGTGCTGATGATGTCCGCACGTCGAACGGCCCATTCCAGATCCTCGGCTACGCGCGCATTCATGCCCGCACGGGTCAGTCGGGCAACCAGAGCATCGGACGCCTCGCGCCGGATGTCCCATATCAGAATCTCGTCGATGGTCCTCACGGCACGATAGGCCTCCGGCAGTAGGCTGCCCACGTGCCCAGCCCCCACCACCAGCAATCGGTGCGCGTCTTCACGCGAGAGCAAGCTCGCAGCCAGCGCGGCGGTCGCTACGGTCCGGCGCGCGGTGATCGTGTTCCCGTCGATGATCGCAAGCGCGGAGCCCGTGGCGCCGTCGAACAATACATACACGGATTCCAGGCCGGGCAGATGCCTCGCCATGTTTCCCGGAAACACCGTCACGAGCTTGACACCCAGGAACGACGGTGTCTTTGTCCCGATGCTCCAGGCCGGCATGGTGAGCAGTGAGGCGTCCGGCTCGTCAGCCATGACGATGTTGTGGTGTTGCCGTTCCGGGACGTGGCAACCGGCTGCAAAGCCTGCCTGCAAGGCGTCGATCAACCCATGCAAAGGAAGGGCGTCGGCGGCGTCCGCCGCATTCACAATTTTCATGGAGCTCCTCTCACTGAAAACCTAAAGCAGCGGCCCGACGGCCGACGAACCCGCATCGATGGAACATGAGACGGCGCCCCGACCCGCATACCGCATCAGGCACACTCAGGCCACAATAACACGAGGGTAAGCACTGCTTCGAGCCCCGGTGCGCTCGCGGTCTCCGATGCGGCGCCACGCGGCGGCGATGCGCCCGACGGCGTCCCGCAGCTCGGCGGCGGGGCGTGTCCAGGGCAGCCGCACAAACGAATCCAGCCCGCCGCTGGGAGAGAACACCGGGCCCGGGGAGATGACGACATTGCTCTCCGCCACGGCGGCGGCCAAGGCTGTCGCTCCCCGGCGAGGAAGCTCGCACCATAGCATCAGTCCGCCGGTGGGCCGCACGAAGCGCCAGTCGGGCAGATGAGTCTTTACCGCATTGATCAAGGCATCGCGCTGCACGCGCAAGCGCTCGATATGCCCGCGTGAAACCGGCCCCTGGCGCAGCAGATGGGCGGCCGCAAGCTGTTCCACGACTGGCACACCGAGATCGATCGACACGCGCGCCCGGCCCACCCGATCCAGGAGTGCGCGCGGGGCGCGAATCCATCCAACCCGCAATCCTCCCCAGAACACCTTGCTCATGCTGCCCAGCGTGAGGGTGTCGGCATGGAAGGCGGCGAACGGCGGAGGCATCCGCTGGCCGTCGAGGGCCAACGCATGGTGGGTTTCGTCCACGATGGCGAATGTCCCATGCGCCGACAGGCAGGCCGCCAGGCGCTGCCGTTGCGCTGCGGTCATGACGGCTCCCGTGGGATTCTGGAAATCGGGAATGAGATAGGCGAAATCCGGCCGCACCTGCTCCACCGTGTCGATCATGCTTGCAATATCCCAACCGTTCGCGCCCAGCGGCGCCTCATGCAGCCGGATGGCAGACGCCCTCAGCATTTCAGCTGCGTTGGGATAGGTGGGGGACTCGACCAGCGCATGCCCTCGGTCCAGCGCGAGTGCGCGCACGGCCACGCCCGAGGCGATCAACGCACCCGCGGTCACCACGATCTGATCCGGACCGGTGGGCAATCCGCGGGCCTCGTACGTTGCCGCGATGGCTTCCTGCAGGACCGGCAGGCCGGACGGGAAATATCCATGTCCGCCCAGATAGGCCGGCAGGTCCGATAACGCCGCCGCATAGGCGGCCATCACGTCCGAAGGCGCGGAGTCCGCGGCACAGGTAAGGTCGATCCTGCCTCCGGCGGCATCCCGCGGGACCAGAACGTGATCGTGGGCCCGTTCACGTCCGCCGGGTATCGCGGCGAACGTCCCCGAGCCCTGTACGGCGTGCGCATAGCCATTGTCGCGCAGCGTGGCGTAGGCACGAGCGACAGTGGTGCGCGACAACCCCAGGACGGCGGTCAGGTCCCGTTCGCTGGGCAAACGCACGCCAAAGGGGATGCGCCCGTCGCCAATGAGGAGCGTGAGCGCACCGGACAGGCCTGCGTAGGCGGGGCCGGCCGGAAGATGGCCGATGAGCTCATGGACACGGCGGGCGGAAATGGCTTCTCTCATGCGGTCCACTTTCTCATAAGTGGCTATTTTCAGCAATGCCAATCCCAGGCAATATTCTGGACATGGATACTTCTGTCGAACTGGCCCAGCTCGGGCCCCTGGAACAGCTCCGCGCCGGGAAAATGGTCCGTCGGTTCGTGCAACTGATGATCGGCTTGTCCCTTTTTGGGATCTCGATGGCGCTGATGATTCGCGGCAACCTCGGGCTGGCTCCCTGGGACGCGCTGCATTTGGGCGTGACTCACCGTCTCTCGATGGACTTCGGCTGGGTCGTCATCGGCATTTCGTTCCTGGTGTTGCTGCTGTGGATTCCTCTGCATGAAATGCCGGGCCTCGGAACCCTCGTCAACGCCGTCACCATCGGCGCCTTTGCCGATCTCGCGCTGCGGGTGCTGGGGACGCCGGCCCCGGTCTGGGAGCGTCTCGCCTTCACCGGTGGTGGTGTGCTCCTGTGCGGACTGGGCTCGGCGCTCTACATCGGCGCGCAACTGGGCCGCGGTCCCCGCGACGGCCTGATGACCGGACTGCAGCGCGTGACGGGCCTATCGTTGCGGCTGGTGCGCACCGGTCTCGAGGTGACGGTGCTGCTGGCAGGGCTCGCGCTCGGCGGTTGGGGGCTTTTCGGCATCGGAACGGTGCTGTTCGCCCTGTGCATCGGCCCGCTGACACAGGCCTTCCTGCCGTGGATGCTCGTCGCCCTGGACTCCGACGCCTAGGCTCCCTCTACCCCGCGGCTACTCCACGGTCACGCTCTTGGCCAGATTCCGCGGCTTGTCCACATCCGTCCCGCGCGCGCACGCGGTGTGGTAAGCCAGCAGTTGCAGCGGCACCACGTGCAGGATCGGCGACAGCTTCCCATAGTGTTCGGGCATGCGGATGACGTGCATGCCCGTCGCGGGAGTGATCTGCGAATCGGCATCCGCAAAGACATACAGCTCACCGCCTCGGGCGCGAACCTCCTGCATGTTGGATTTCAGCTTCTCCAGCAACTCGTCGTGCGGAGCAATGGTGATCACCGGCATGGCATCGGTCACCAGAGCCAAAGGTCCGTGCTTGAGTTCGCCCGCGGGGTACGCCTCCGCGTGGATATAGCTGATTTCCTTCAGTTTCAGGGCGCCTTCCAGTGCGATCGGGTAATGCATGCCGCGCCCCAGGAACAGCGCATTTTCCTTGCTGGCAAAACGCTCTGCCCAGGCGATGATCTGCGGCTCCAGCGCCAGCACGGCGGAAATGGCCGCCGGCAGGTGGCGCAGGGATTTCAGCGCCTGGTCTTCGGCGTCCGCATCGAGGCGCCCGTGGGCTTGCGCCAGACACAGAGCCAGCAGGTACAGCGCCGTCAGTTG
>DATNAI010000084.1:0-3634 GCA_035572875.1 Castellaniella sp.
CTCGCTCGAACATGGTCAGCAAATCCGGAACATCCAGGCCGCGTCGTACATCGCCCGATACATCCAGCACCACGCGCCCCTGGTGGAGCATGACCGTACGGTCGCCCACATCCAGGGCCTGACGCATGCTGTGGGTCACCATCATCGTGGTCAACCCGTGCTCGGCCACAATACGTTCGGTGAGGTCCAGCACGAATTTCGCGGTGCGGGGGTCCAGCGCCGCCGTGTGCTCGTCCAGCAGCAGAATGCGCGATGGGCGAAGAGAGGCCATGAGCAAGCTGACGGCCTGGCGTTGCCCGCCGGACAGCAAACCGATGCGATCGGTGAGCCGGCGCTCCAGTCCCAGCCCCAGCATCGCCAGGCGCTCGCGAAACAGCACCCGCATCTCCTCGCGAACCGCGAGGCGCAAGCTGCGGAATTGCCCTCGCCCCAGCGCGAGCGACATGTTTTCTTCAATGGTCAGATTCTCGCAGGTGCCGGCCATGGGGTCCTGGAACACCCGGGCGACCTTGTGGGCCCGGTCCCAGACCGGCTGGCGCGTAACGTCTTCGCCATCGATCAGGATGGATCCGGCATCGACCGTCTGTTCGCCCGAGATGGCATTGAGGAAGGTGGACTTCCCGGCTCCGTTCGAGCCAATGACCGTGACGAACTGGCCGGCCGGGATGTCCAGCGACATCCCGCGCAAGGCCTGCGTCTCGATCGGGGTGCCGGGATTGAAAGTCAATTCCAGATTTTGCGCGCTCAACATCACTCAACCCTTTTTCTGCGCAGGCGCTGTTTGATCAGCGGAATCACCAGCGCCACGGTCACCAGCACCGCGGTGACCAGGTTCAAGTCCTGAGCCTTCAGGCCCACGAAATCCGCGTTCAGCGCCAGCGCGACAAAGAACCGATACAGCACGGCACCGATCACCACGGCCAGCGTAGTGATGGCCAGCCGGCGGCTGGGCAGAATGGATTCCCCGATGATGACGGCTGCCAGGCCGATCACGATCGTTCCGATCCCCATGGAGATGTCGGCACCACCCTGCGACTGCGCGAAAAGCGCCCCGGCCAGGCCACATAGCGCGTTCGAAATACCCATGCCAAGCAACACCATATTGCCGGTACGAATGCCCTGCGAACGCGCCATGCGAGGGTTCGATCCGGTTGAACGCATGGCCAGGCCCACCTGGGTGGCAAAAAACCAGTCCAGGACCAGCTTCACCACCACGACCAGCACCAGCAGGATAAGCGGCCGCGCAACGTAGTCGTGCAAGCCTGCGGGCTGCAGGACGGTGAACACGGTGGATTCCGTGATCAGCGGCACATTGGGAGCATCCATCACTCGAAGATTGATGGAATACAGGGCGATCATCATCAGGATGCTGGCCAGCAGATCCATGATCTTCAGCCGTACGTTGAGCCACCCGGTGATCACGCCGGCGAAGCCCGCTGCCAGCGTACCGATCCCGGTGGCCACGAACGGATCGTAGCCGTGGTGGATCAGGATCGCCGCGGCCGCTCCGCCCAGCGGAAAGCTGCCGTCGACCGTCAGATCGGGAAAATTGAGGACACGAAAGGAGATCAGGACTCCCAGGGCGACCAGGCCGAAGATCAGGCCGATCTCGAGGGAGCCCCACAAGGAATAAACAGACATGCGGCGACGGGTCGGTTACTTGACGACCTTGGTCGCGGACTTGATGAGCGAATCCGGCAGTGTGACACCTTGCCGTGCGGCCGCCCCGGGATTGACGTAGAGTTCCAGCTTGGAACTGGTTTCCCAGGGCAGGTCGCCCGGCTTGGCACCCTTCAGAATCTTCACCACGAGTTGGCCAGTCTGCACCCCGAGGTCGTGGTAGTTGACACCCAACGCCGCGATCGCCCCACGCTTCACGCTGTCGGTGTCAGCCGCGATCAGCGGAATCTTGGCCGCCTCGCCCACTTTGACCAGCGCCTCATAGGCCGACACAACGTTGTTGTCGGTATTGGTGTAGATGGCATCGACCTTGCCGACGAGGCTGCGCGCAGCAGCCCCCACGTCAACGGTGCGCGGAGCGGTGGCTTCGACCAGCGTCAGCCCGGCCTTTGGAAGAAGCTCGCGCAATTGTTTGACCACCACCACGGAATTGGCTTCCCCGGGGTTGTAGACCATGCCGATCTTCTTGGCGTTGGGAACGACCTTGCGGATCAGGTCGATCTGCTTCTGGAGCGGCAACGCATCCGAAACGCCGGTCACATTGATGCCCGACGGGCCGGTACCGGGCACAAGCTGTGCGGCCACCGGATCCGTCACGGCGGAGAACACCACCGGAATGGTCTTGGTCGCCGCCACCACCGCCTGCGAGGTGGGTGTGGCGATGGCCACGATCACGTCAGGTTTGTCACCCACGAACTTGCGGGCAATCTGTGCCGCGATCGCGTTGTTCCCCTGCGCCGTCTGAAACTGCCACTTCAGGCCTTTGGCCTCGGTATAGCCGGCTGTAGCCAGTGCTTCATGCACGCCGTCTTTGACGGCATCCAGAGCGGGATGCTCGACGATCGAAGTCACAGCGACGGATTGGGCCTGTGCCGGAACGGCAGCCAGCGCGCCCACGACGGCAACGGTGCCGACCAGGCTGCGAAGCGCGGAATGCAGAATCATGAAGAAGCTCCTTGGTGGGGAATGCCAACGCACCGCACGCCACACGTGCCGCCCGGTGGGTCTGCACAGTGGTCATGAGGCGTTCAGTCTACGATCGATGGTGCTTGCTCGGGGGATCCCCGCAGCGCAATCATTTTAGCGTCAGCTTCCGTGATTGCCGTCGACAAAAAATAAAATGTCAAAAAACGGCAATTCAGGACAACAATCAGCCACTATGGTGCGGGTCTGAAGAGCGGTTCAAGGCACTGAACGCGCCTGCCCGGTATCGGCCGTCCTCACCGCCCGCACGAATTCCAATATGCGCGCCGCATCCTTGATCCCCGGAGCGGACTCGACACCGCTGCTGACATCCACGGCAGAGGGCTGCCACGCTTCGATGGCGCCGCCTACGCTGGCGGCCGTCAGCCCTCCCGAGAGTACGCTGGACGGGAAGCCGGCGCCGCGCGGGACGTCCGCAAGCAGTCCAAGGTCGAAGCGCAGGCCGCTGCCCCCGAAGCCCGCGCTGTAGCTGTCGAACAGCCACCCCGCCGCCCCGGGGTAGGCTCGGCAACGCGCTGCAAGTGCAGGCGCCGAGTCCTGTCCTGGGGCGCCCACCCGAAATGCCTTGAGATAACGCCGCCCGAAGCCATCACAGAGTTCCGCTGACTCCTCACCATGGAACTGCAGCAGATCGGGGCCGATCTGATCCAGCACGCGTTGGACGTCATCCGGATGCGGATTGACGAACAGCGCCGTGACCGTCACGAACGCTGGCACGCGAAGACGCAGCAGCCGCGCCTGATCAAGCGCGAGGCAACGTCGGCTCGCCGGATAAAACACCAGCCCGACCGCATCTGCTCCCGCCGCTACGGCCGCGTCCACATCCTGGGGCCGGGTCAGGCCGCAAACCTTGATACGTGTACGATGATGATTCATTGAAAGTCTGCCCCGCGTCGCCGCCAAAACTGTCCCGCCCGTAGACGCCATCCCGCCCGAAAGTCGCCGATGCCTGGGGTCCCTGTCCGAACGC